>JAISQC010000100.1 GCA_031274465.1 Synergistaceae bacterium
GACATCAGAGAGGACAGCAGGGTGTCGGCGCACGCCGATTGGATCGGCGAGATACTGCCTAGGCACGCCGACGTCGATGAAAATAACATCGACGCAATGCTGCGCGACGAGGTCTCGCAGGTGTTCGTCGAAGTATTGGAAGATGCCGGCGTATTTAAAAGAGATGATAGCGGAACGGACGCGTTCGGCCGCTTCATAGACAGCCTGAACGCTTGAAGCCACAGGGCAACGCATTAGCGCTGCCTCATAGGCGCTAGCTTAGATATCAAAATGGCGCACTAAACGGTTTTACATCCCCCAATGGGGGAGGGGGACCGCCTTGCGGTGGTGGGGGTGCCTCTAGGGAAAAAGCACTCCCTCAGTCACTGCGTGACAGCTCCCTCCCGAGGGAGCCAAGGTCAAAGGCAAAATAAGTTAGCGCCTATGCCTCAAGGTCTTGCCTGTAATTTTTGGCAATCACATATCGCCAGTTCCGTCTCCTTGTCGAAGAGATGGACTTTGGACGCGTCGGGGGCGATTTTTACGCAGTCGCCGTGTTTAAAGCTTCTGCGCGACGAGATGCGGGCCACAAGGGGCAAGCCGGCGGCGCTCAGGTAAAGAAACGTTTCAGCCCCCATCATCTCGCTCAATTCCACTGTGGCGTCTAAAATGCCCGCACCGGCCTTCGGGCGGGCCGACTGAGTTTCGGTGAATATTTCCTCCCCGTGCAGGTGTTCGGGGCGGATTCCCATGATGACCTCGCGGCCTATGTACGGTTTTGCAAGCTCCGCCTTGTCTGCGGACAGTTCGACTGCGTGTTTCCCGCCCTCGCCGAACTCGGCCGCTATGCCGGATTCGGACTGGACGATCTTCGCGTCGATGAAATTTATCTGCGGGGAGCCGATGAACCCGGCCACGAAAATGTTGCACGGGTTCGCGTACAGATTGAGGGGGGCGTCTATCTGCTGAATGACGCCGTCTTTCATCACAACGATCCTGTCGCCCATCGTCATAGCCTCAGTCTGATCGTGGGTCACGTAAATGAAAGTGGCGCCGAGGCGGTCGTGCAGCTTGGAAATTTCGGCGCGCATCTGCGTGCGCAGCTTGGCGTCGAGGTTGGAAAGCGGCTCGTCGAGCAAAAACACAGCCGGGTCGCGGACTATGGCGCGCCCAAGGGCCACCCGCTGGCGCTGACCACCGGAAAGGGCCTTGGGCTTACGGTCGAGGTATTTCTCTATGTCGAGGATTCTGGCAGCCTCGACCACGCGCCGTTTTATCTCGTCCTTAGGCATCTTGCGCAGCTCGAGCGCGAAAGACATATTTTTGTAAACCGTCATATGGGGATACAGCGCGTAATTCTGGAAAACCATGGCAATATCGCGATCTTTCGGCGGAACGTCGTTCACCAGCCGGTCGCCGATATACAGCTCGCCCGACGTGATTTCCTCGAGCCCCGCTATCATCCGGAGCGTGGTCGATTTGCCGCAGCCCGACGGGCCGACGAAAACGATGAATTCCTTGTCGGCTATTTCGAGGCTGAAATCATCCACCGCCACGACATTGCCAGGATAGGTCTTGTTGATGCCCCTCAGACTCAAATTTGCCATGCCTGCCTCTCCCCCCGTGTCATATTAAGCATTTTTTAAAAATATATTACATTTATTTTACCACGCCGCGCCCGCGAAATCACACGGCGCCGCATCATTAAAACACAGCCTCAAGATCGCGGGCTTCACCCGCGCCACCGGGGAACCAGCCCCCCGGCCTCCTGCTTTCGTGTTTCTCCATCAGAAATTCACAATCATCGGCTAACCTGTGGACACGGTGAAATCAACCGTATATTCTTGAATCAGACAGGGAGAGTCGGCATGGAATCGGTCAATGAAGCGGCAATATCAAAAAAAACACGCTATTCGGAGGGATGTCATGTGTTGAAAAAAAGCGTTTGCAGGGGGGCCGTCATGGGAGCGCTGGCAGGGGCGCTCGCCTTGTACGCGGGAGGCAGCGCGGAAGCGGCATGGGGCACCGACATCGTGGGGCAAACCGCGATCACGTCTTTTGAGGCGACGGCAGGGGCGCTGGAATTTCCACCGGTCGCCGACGATCACATGAAGGTGTGGGTTTTGACGGCGCCCGACGGCGAAGCGGCGTTCTGGTGGCGCAAAGAGGCTGACGAGGGCCGCACTTTCGACGTGTTCCTCTGTTTCGACGCGGAACCGTTCGTAAACGCTGGGTTGGATTTGGGCAAGCTGCCTGACGATATGAAGGAGATGCTCGACGACAGGGGCAAGCTCATGATAGGGAAAAAGCTGTCAAAGGAAGCTCTCGCATACGACGGGGAGATAACGCCCATTTCGTCGTTCGAGCAGATTGTGAAGCTCGACCGCGAATCGGTCGGTTATCACGCGGCGCTGGACCACTATGGGGTAACCGTGGCCGACGGGTTTTTATTCGAGTGGGCTAAGGATATGAGCACAAACGACAAGGACATCGTGTTCGTGCTCGACCCCAAACTATTCATCGACGCCGGCGTGAACCCGGCCAAAGTGGAGGGCTGGAACTATGCGAAGGTTCCCCTCGAGGACGCGCGCGGGAGAAAATTCGAGGCGGAGAAATTTCTCAAGCCATTTGATTTAAAATAGACGCAATTCTTCAAGCTGGGAGTGAGGCAAATGGAAACTGTCGTGCTGAATGTCGATGGAATGTCCTGCGAACACTGCGTAAAGGCCGTCAAAAAGGCTGTCGGGGCGCTTGACGGAGCTAAAGAGGTCGATGTGGACCTCGCTTCGAAAACCGTATCGGTCTCGTTCGACGGCGCAAAGACCAACGTGGGCGAGATAAAAGACGCCATAGAAGACCAAGGGTACGACGTGGTCACGAATCGCTAAAAAAGCGGGCGAAGGATATTTCATGGGCGGCTTGTAAGGCACACGCACTGGCCGGGGGCGTTTCGCAAAAAGCGCGCAACAAACGTTGAAGGCGCTCAGCCCTTGGCCGCTTGATGAGGGGGGACATCGATTGGGCATAGAATGCAAATTGGGGCGCAAAGCGGTGGCATTTATAGCGATAGCGGCTGCCGTCGCATGGATTGCAGCAGGCGCGGCTTTTAGGGCTACGGCCTCGGACGGGGACCTTTTCATTCCAGCAGGCGAAATAACGGAGAAAGCGACTTTCTTCCCCGTGACTGTGGAAGGGGTAAACATGGAGATATTCGCGGTGCGGGCCCCGGACGGCACGATACGGACGGCGTTCAACACATGCCAGATATGTTTCGACTCCGGACGGGGCTACTACAAGCAGGACGGCGACGCGTTCGTCTGCCAGAACTGCGGCAACCGCTTCAGGACGAGCCAGATAGAGCTGGTAAAGGGCGGATGCAACCCGGTGCCCATCATGCCTGGCGACAAGATAGCCGATGAAAATGGGATCACCATCACAAAAGAGTATCTGGCCAAGGCAAAGAGCATTTTCGCCAACTGGAAAGCTCGGGCGAACTAGCCTGCGGCTTCAATTGACTTTAGCCGAGGACTGAGGGTGATATGAGATGGAATTCCTGCAAAGCCACTGGCATTGCGTTTTGCCCGCCGTGTTGTTGATAGCCTCTCTGTTGCTGATGAAACGCAATTGATCTTATGGAAACGCTGAATAAACAACCTTTTGGCTGCAATGGGCATATTCGCCCCCCCTCTGCGCGCTTGCCATAAAAATGGTCCTCGATGTAGCTCTGCTACGCCTGCGGCCATTTTCACGGCAACCGCTTTGACGGCGAACGAATCTGCTCCATTTCGCCGAAAAGAACATTTATTCAGCGTTTCCTTATGGATAGAACGGGGTCAGGAGACGACTCGCAATTTCGCGAGCCCTATCCTGACTCCCCGATTCGATTTGCCGGCCTAAATCATTCCCCGGCCATTGGTTGCGGGGGTTCCATGCCCCGAAATGTTTTGTCAAAAACACGTCCAATGCGGGGCGGTAGACGTCGTAAGAGTCCATGAAGCCGTCGTTGTGCCCCCCGCGAATTTCGAGGAATGTCTTCTCGCCCGAGACCGCGTCGTAAAGGCGCTTTCCCAGCCTGTACGGGACGACTCCGTCATCGGGGCTGTGCACGACGAGCGTAGGGACGGACAGCCCGGAAGCCGCTTGCGCCGAATTCCAGATGTCTCCGATCACGAGCCTCGCGAGTGGCGCGAGAAACTGAACTCGGACCATGTCTGGAAGCGACGAGAATGTGGACTCCAGTATCAGCGCCTTTGGCTCGGCATGCCGCATCAGCTCCATCGCCACCGCCCCTCCGATCGAGCGCCCGAACACCGCTATCTCGCCCGCCGGAACGCCCCGCTCCTCGGTAATCCACTCCCAGGCGGCCAGCGCGTCGAGCGTCACCCCGCGAAATGAACGCGCCCCTCCGCTTTGCCCGTATCCCCTATAATCTATTATGAAAACCGAAAAACCCAGGTCATGAAATATCTCGATCGATCCGACGCGATGTGAAATATTGCCGTAGTTGCCGTGGAAAAAGAGCACCGTCCCTCGCCCGTTCCTCGCCGGGGCGTACCATCCATTGATGCGAACGCCGTCCGAGGACGTGAGCATGACGTCCTCGAAGGGCATCCCATACGCCTCGGGCGTCTTCGACACCTCGCGCGTCGGCCTGAAGACGATCTGCGGCAAAAACAGCCTCATACAGGCGAG
>JAISQC010000150.1 GCA_031274465.1 Synergistaceae bacterium
AAAAAAGGCGGCGTCATGGCCAGCTCTTACGTGGGAGGGCTGTCAGGCGCGTTCATCCCGGTGAGCGAGGATCACGGCATGATCGAAGCGGTCAGGGTCGGGGCGCTCTCCCTCGAAAAACTGGAGGCCATGACTTGCGTCTGCTCCGTTGGGCTCGACATGGTCGCCATCCCGGGAGACACCACCGTCGATACCCTCTCGGGGATAATCCTCGACGAGATGGCGATAGGGATGATAAACAACAAGACGACTGCAGTCCGCATAATCCCGGTCATCGGAAAAAACGTCGGGGACACAGCCCAATTCGGAGGGCTGCTTGGCGAAGCGCCGGTAATGGAGGCGAACCGCTTCAAATGCGCCGACTTCGTGCGCCGCGGCGGCCGAATCCCCGCCCCCATACACAGCTTCAGAAACTAGCGCGCCGAGGGTTCAAAAATTTTACGGGAGATGAATTATATGAAAATAGTTTTCATCGATCAGGATTACCGCGCGAACGTCTTCGACGGGGAAGGTCTGGTAGCCCCTCTCGCGGAATTTGGCGAGGTCGAGTGCTACGATGACCTTCCGTGTTCTCAGGATGTCCTGTACGAGAGGGGGCGCGGCGCAGAGGTCATTTTCTTCAAGATAAACCAGCCAGGCAACGATCTGATCGACCGTCTGGACGGGCTGAAATTCTTGCAGTTCATCGGGATAGGCTACAGCAACTATCTGGACGTCGATCACTGCAAGGCGAAGGGCATACAGGTCCGGGGCATAGGGGAGTACGGTAGCAACAGCGTCGCCGAGTTCACGCTGGGCTTCATCTTGTGCGCGATACGCGGCATAGCTGCGGCCGACAGGAAGATGAAGGGCAAGATATGGAACTTGGACGGGCTGCTCGGGCGCGAGCTGTCGTCGTCCACAGTAGGGATAATAGGGACTGGGGCTGTCGGCGGCCTCGTCGCACAAAAGCTGTCCGCTCTGGGCTCAAGCGTGCTGGCTTGCGACGTATGCCCCAAGCGCGAGCTGTCGGAGGACTGGGGCGTGAGATACGTCGATGTCAGAACGCTGATGCGCGAGTCCGACATAGTTTCGGTGCACCTCAAGTTCTCCCCCGAGACGGAAAATTTCGTATCGGGTGAATTGCTCGGCCTCATGAAGCCGGGTTCGTATTTCATCAACACGGCCAGAGCGCAGATAGTCGATTATGCGGCTTTGGAGGATTTGCTGCGCCGGGGCCAGATCGCCGGGGCCGCGATAGACGTCCATTACGGCGAGCCTCCGGCGCGCTGGGGATTGGCGCATATTGACAACGTCATAGCCACTCCCCACATGGGCTATTACACGAAAACAGCCAACACGAACATGCTCAGGCTGAGCGTCGAGTCGGTGTTGGAGTACCTGCGCAATCGCTGATCAGGCGCCCAGTTCGGCGTCGATGGCTGCCAGCAGCTCGCCCGGTTCCGGGGTTCCCTCGCAGATCTTCTTGCCCTCCATGACCCATGTCGGCACCGACGGCGTTATCTTCAGGCGCAGGACGTCCCAAAGGGCCAGCATGCCCCACGAATTGACGACTGAGACATCGACGCGCCGGCCGTAGCGGTCCTTCACCGCAGCCAGCAGTTTACCGACCTCAATGCGGTATCCTTCCGGATCCGAGTACAGCGCCGTGCCGTCAGTCGACCTGAGGGAAACGACGCCGCAGCACCCGGGGTGGCAAAACCCGCCCTGCACGAACAGCTTCAGCTTGGACGCCCCTTTTTTCATGCGCTGGCCCTCAATCCGCCGTCGCTCTGCTGGATATACCCGATGCACTTCGCCGGGCACTTCGACACGCAGGTTCCGCAGTTGGTGCATTTCGCCCCGTCGATCGCGGCGAGGTTGCCCGCCACTGTTATGGCTTCGGCGGGGCAACTGCGGGCGCAGAGCCCGCAGCCTATGCAGCCGATTCGGCAGACCTTTTTGACGTCCGGGCCTCTCCATTTGGAGTTGCAGGCCACCTGAACGCAGGCGGTCTTCGGCGCGAGGGCGAGGACCGATTTGGGGCAGGTGGCCACGCACGTCCCGCATCCGACGCATTTGTCTGGATCGACGCGCGCCAGGCCGCCCACTATGCTGATGGCGCCGAATACGCAGACCTTCGCGCAGGTTCCAAGCCCCATGCAGCCGAACGGGCAGGCGTTTGGCGAGCCCCCCGGCAGCACCGCAGCCGATTTGCAGTCCGAGATTCCATCGTATATCGCGTTGCGCGCCGAAAATTCGGCGCTGCCGCTGCATTTGAGAAAAGCCCTCACCGGGGTCGATGCCTCGCCTTCAACACCCATTATCTGGGCGATCCCGGCGGCAAGCTCGACCCCGCCAGCCGCGCAGAGGTTCGTCTTAGCCCCTCCGTTCACTATCCCGTCGGCGTAGCCGTCACAGCCCGGAAACCCGCAGCCCCCGCAGTTGGCGCCCGGCAGAATCTCCCGTATGCGCGCGACCCGCTCGTCCGTCTGGACGAAAAATTTGATCGACGCGAACGCCAGCAACGCGCCGAATGCCAGCCCGAGCGCGCCCATCACCATGGCCGGATATGCGACTCCAACAAACGTGATCATCAGCGCGCCCCTCCTACTTGATTATGCCGCTGAAGCCCATGAACGCGATGGACATCAGCCCCGCCGTGACGAGCGCGATGGGAAGCCCCTGCAGGCACTTTGGTATGTCGTTGTCGCTTATCCGCTCTCTGATGCCGGCCATCAGGACTATCGCCAGCAAAAATCCGATGGACGACCCGAGCGCGTTGACTATGCTCTCTACGAGGCCGTAGCCCTCGTTCATGTTGATGACCGCGACCCCAAGGACCGCGCAGTTCGTCGTGATGAGCGGCAGGAATATGCCGAGCGACTTGTAGAGGGCAGGGTTTATCTTCTTCAGCGCCAGCTCGACGAACTGCACGAGCGCCGCTATTATAAGTATGAACGACATCGTGTACAGATATTCGATGTGCAGTGGGACCAGCACGTAGAAATAGGCGAGATGGGTCATGACGGCAGCCAGAACCAGCACGAAAATGACCGCCACCCCCATGCCCTTAGCCGTCTCGCTCTTTGTGGACACGCCCAGGAACGGGCAGCAGCCGAGGAAGCGGGAGAAGATTATGTTGTTGACTAATATCGAGCCGATGAAGATCCAAAGCAGGTTCATTGTTCGCCGCCCTCCTTTCCGAACGCGCCGCACGTTTCGCCCATCGCGCAGTGGTCGCAGCCGGTTGCCGGCGCCGGTGCGCTGACGCCGCGCCGCGCCGCGGCGAGCTCCTGGAATTTGCGGAAGACCGCCATGAATATGCCCAGGGTGATGAACCCGCCGGGGGCCAGTATCATCAGCAGGGCCGGCTGAAAGCCGTCCGGCGTCACGTTGAAGTTGAAAACGGTCCCGTTGCCCAGAAACTCGCGGACCATGCCGATGGAGGTGAGCGCTACGGTGAAGCCGAGCCCCATGCCTATGCCGTCGAAGAGCGACTCGATCACGCCGTTTTTGAAGGCGAACGCCTCAGCGCGGGCGAGTATGATGCAGTTGACGACTATCAGCGGTATGAATATGCCAAGCGACTTGTCGAGCGCTGGGGCAAACCCCGATATCAGGAGCTGGACCACGGTGACGAAGCCGGCTATGACGACTATGAATATCGGTATGCGTATCTCCTCGGGCACGAACCTGCGTATCGCCGCCACCGCCATGTTGGAGCCTATCAGGACGGCCGTTGCCGCTATGCCCATTCCTATCCCGTTCGCGGCGCTGGTCGATGTCGCGAGCGTCGGGCAGAGCCCTATGCACTGGACCAGCGTCGGGTTCTCGTTTACGATGCCGTTTTTGATTATCTTGAAAGGGTTCATGTCATTCTGCCTCCCCAGAGATTGCTGGTGCCGATGTGTGAGGCTGTCCGCCCTCGGTTTCGGCGCCGGGGCGCGCGAGGTGGTCCCTCCAGTATGCTAGCGCGGCGTTCACTCCGTCCGTCACCCCGTTGGACGTGATGGTCGCTCCCGATATCGCGTGTATCTCGTCGGGGGCGTCCGAAGCGGATTTCACCACCGTCAGCTTGGGCGCCTCCCTGTCCTCGAACTGCTCGTAGAAATCCGGCTCGGCGGATTTCGCCCCCAGCCCCGGGGTCTCCGATTGGCTCAGTATGCTGATGGCCCGAAGCCGTCCCTCTTTGGTGATGCCGGCTATGATCTCGATCGGCCCGGAATATCCGCGCGGGGTCACCGTTATGCAGTGCCCGACCGGAGCGCCGCCGGAAGTGGCCTCGAACACGTCGGAGGATTTGATGAGTGGGTCCGCCTGTGCGGATACTTCCACGCGGGAAAACGCGTCCGCCTCGGGCAACGCGTCCTTCAATGCTTTGGTCTTGAGGTTTTCCATCGTGACGCGGATCGGCTCGAGGGTGATGTCGTGCACCGCCCCCAGAATGATCCCCGTTATGGCGGTCACGGCGAAGAGAGTCAGTCCTAGCGACGCTATTTTTTTTGCGTTACTTTGAGGCATGTTTTCCGGCCTCCCCCAAAACGCGCGGCGGCGTGAGCTTGTCGATCAGCGGGACCGTGAGGTTCATGATGAGTATTGAATACGACACTCCCTCGGGGTATCCTCCGAAAATTCGGATCAAAGACGCTATAACCCCGCAGCCAAGCGCGAATATCACCTGCCCCGGAGGGGTCATCGGGCTCGTGGCGTAATCGGTCGCCATGAAAAACGCCCCAAGCATCAGCCCCCCCGCCAATATCTCAAGCAGTGGGCCGCCTGAGCGCCCTATGAGGGCGGACATCGCCGCGACTGCCGCGATATAGGCGGCCGGTATCCTCCACGAAATTATCCCCATGCAGATGAGGTAGATTCCGCCTGCGAGAAGAGCGGCCGCCGAGGTTTCGCCGATGCAGCCGCCGATGTTGCCGAGGAAGGCGTCGGTCAAAGCCGGCAGGTCCCCGACGGAAGATTTCATCACCGAAAGAGGCGTCGCGACGGTCACGCCGTGCAGCGTCCACGTGGTCATCGCAAGCGGCCAGCAGATGAGCATCATCGCCCTGCCGGCGAGCGCTGGGTTCACGATGTTCTGCCCAAGCCCGCCGAAAAACTGCTTGGCCACTATGATCGAGAACACCCCTCCGGCCGCCGCCATCCAAAACGGTATCGACGGCGGGAGGTTGTATGCCAGGAGCAATCCTGTGAGGGCGGCGGAGAGGTCGGACACCGTGGCCGGTTTCCCCGACATCTTCTGCCACGCCGCTTCGGAAGCCACGCAGGCCGCCACGCAGACCGCCATGACCGCTATTGGCCTCGCGCCGAAGAAATATACCCCTGCCGCGCCTGCCGGAACGAGCGCACCGATGACGTTCGCCATTATCTTTTGCGTCGTCATGCCCGACCGGATATGGGGGGAGCTTGAAATTGCGAGCAGGCGGCTCATGCGGCTTGCCCCTTTTCTTTAAGTTTCCTGCGTTCGGACATGACCCCGGCCTTGCCGTCCCTGCACGATTGCGTCAGGTGCCTTCGGGCAGGGCAGACGTAGGTGCAGCTCCCGCATTCGATGCAGTTCATACCGCCGTCGGCTTCGAAGGCGGCATAGTCGCGGCGCCTCACCGAACGGTCGAGCGACGAGGGCAAAAGCCCCATCGGGCACGCGTCGATGCACCTGCCGCACCGTATGCAGGCCGACTCCGCGAAAGATTGCGCGGAGCGGGCGGTGAGGGCCAGTATCCCCGACGTGCCCTTGACTATCGGGACGTCGAGCGACCTCATCGATATGCCCATCATCGGGCCGCCGGACAGCACTTTCACCGGCTCTTCCGTGAACCCTCCAGCCGTCTCTATGAGTTCCCGGACGGACGTCCCCAGCGGGGCCAATATGTTTTTCGGGCTTGCCACGGCGTCCCCGACGACCGAGATTATCCTGTCGAGGACCGGCATCCCGTCGATTACGGCGTTCCATATGTGGGCAACCGTGCTCACGTTGAGCACCAGACAGCCAACTTCGGACGGCAGAGCGCCGGGCGGTATCTCCTGCCCGGTGACGGTGTATATGAGCATCTTCTCAGCGCCCTGCGGGTATTTGACCCTGTGCGGCATCACCCTGATGTTGCCGCTGTGTTCGGACAGTTCGTTGTCTATCCGCCTGATGGCCTCGGGCTTGTTGTTTTCGATGGCGATTATCCCCTCGGCCTCTGGGAAGAGGCGCAGGCATATCTCAAGGCCGCCGATCACCGGTTCGGGATGCTCGATCATGAGCCTGTTGTCGCAGTTGAGGAAGGGCTCGCACTCCGCGCCGTTTATTATTATCCATCTGATGCGCTTGTCCGGCGGGGGAGAGAGCTTCACGTGAGTTGGGAATGTGGCGCCCCCCATGCCCACTATGCCAGCCTCGCGGATTATTTTGACCAGCTCGGGCGGTTCGAGCGATTTGAAATCCCTGTGCGGCTCGAGCGCGCCTCCGTGCTCGAATTTATGGTCGTTTTCCACAACCACGCAGTTTTCGAACGCCCCCGAGACAGTCATCCTCATGCCTATTTCAACGACCGTGCCGGACACGGAAGACAGTATCGGCGCCGATACGAAGGCGTCGGCGTCCGCTATTTTCTGCCCGACGAGCACCCTGTCCCCTTTTTTCACTATGGGGGAACACGGCACGCCGAGGTGCTGCGACATGGGGTAAACGAGCTCTCCCTTGGGGGAGATGACCTCGATCTCCTTTTTTTCCGTTTGTGATTTGCTTTCAGGCGGGTGTATGCCGCCCCTGAATGTTGGCAGGTTCATAATCGTTTTCCTCCGCGCGCGTTCGTTCTATACGAGTCATTCTAGCAGATTTGCTGAAAACACAATGCTCAATTGCCGCAAAT
>JAISQC010000153.1 GCA_031274465.1 Synergistaceae bacterium
GTTGCTTTATGGCGCTTGGTTTTCGAGGGGGGGCCTGACATTGAAATCGATAATGGTGGTTGACGACAATCTCGTCAATTTGAAATATATCGACGGACAGCTCTCCGGCAATTATCAAGTCATTCTCGCGAAGTCGGGGGAACAGGCGCTCTCTATCTGCGCCAGGGGCAAGCCCGATCTGATACTGCTGGACATTGAGATGCCCGTAATGGACGGCTTTGAGACGATAGGCCGAATCAAGCGGGACACATTCCTGCGGCACATCCCGGTTATCTTTCTGACCGCAAACCACGACTCCGCGACCGAAGCGAAAGGCCTTGCGTCCGGCGCGATTGATTTCATCACGAAGCCGTTCGAGAGGAGCATCCTGCTGCACAGGATAAAGCTCCATCTCAAATTCGCCGACTATCAGAAGCAGCTCGAGGGCACCGTCAAAGAGCTTGCGGACAGCCTCGGCTCGTCCATATCCGAGCTGGTCGAGTGCAGGGACGCGAACACCGGAGGCCATGTCGTGCGCACGAGCCGCTACGTCGAGATGCTGGCGATGGAACTGAGGCGGCGCGACCTGTTCAGCAACGAGCTTTCCGACGAGCAGGTGGATATGATCGTTCGCGCAGCGCCCCTCCACGACATCGGCAAGGTGTCTATAGGCGACGCGATACTCCTCAAGCCCGCCCGCCTCGAAAAAGACGAGTTCGAAAAGATGAAGGCGCACACGACCATCGGGGCGGAGATACTCAACGGCATGTATCGGCGCACCCCAACCCAGCGCTACCTGCAATACGCGATAATGATAGCCGAGGGGCATCACGAGAGGTATGACGGCAAGGGATACCCGAAAGGCATCTCCGGCGAAGAAATACCGGTTTGCGCGCGGATAATGGCGGTTGCGGACGTGTACGACGCTCTGGTCGATGACAGGGTGTACCGAAAGGGCATGAGCCACAAGGAAGCTTGCGACATCATATCGGAAGGCAAGGGGACCCAGTTCGACTCCAGGGTTGTAGATGCTTTCGAAGCGTCCTCCGAGGACATAGCTCGCGAAATGGAGCAATCGAAAATTCAAAACGCGGCAATTTCCGCCGACTGACTGAGCGTGGTTTTCCCCTTGAGGGGTGTCTTTCACTGACGGCGAAAGAAACCTGTTTGGTAGATGCAGCGCACCGATCTGCGCGTTGGATGGGTGCAATTGGAGGTTGTTTGTAGGATGAAGAAGGGTATTGTCACGGTGCTTGGGAAGGATTCTGTCGGCATAATCGCCAAAATATGCTCCTATATGTCGGAGCGGAACGTCAACGTCCTCGATATCTCGCAAACCATAGTGGACGGGTATTTCAACATGATGATGGTCGTCGATCTGAACAACTCCACCGAGCCGCTAGCCTCGATGACGGTAGGGCTGGAGACGCTCGGGCGCGACATCGGGGTCGTGGTCCGCCTCCAGCATGAGGACATATTCAACGCCATGCACAGGATTTGAGCATGATCACCATAAGCGAAGCCAGGGAAACCATCCGCATGATCTCCGAGGCGAATCTCGACGTTCGGACGATCACGATGGGGATAAGCCTCCTCGATTGCGCCGACAGCGACAGCAGTGCTTTTTGCAGGAAGATATACGACAAGATAACCCGAAAGGCCGAGCATCTGGCCAGGGTGGGCGACGACATCTCAAAAGAGTATGGCGTTCCTGTGGTAAATAAACGCATTTCGGTGACGCCGGTTGCCATAGCGGCTGCCGGCTGCCGTTGCGACGACTACGTGGAGGTGGCGAACACGCTCGATCGCGCCGCCGCGACCGTCGGCGTCAACTTCATAGGCGGTTTTTCGGCCTTGGTGCACAAAGGCATCACCCCCGAGGACCGCAAGCTCCTGGACTCCATACCGCCCGCCCTTTCAGTCACCGAGCGCGTCTGCTCGTCGGTGGGCGTGGCATCGACTAAATCCGGCATCAATATGGACGCCGTGAACATCGTCGCCCGCATCCTCAAGGACACGGCGATGATGACGAGCGGCCGCGACTCGATAGGCTGCGCCAAGTTCGTCGTCTTCTGCAACGCGGTCGAGGACAACCCGTTCATGGCTGGGGCTTTTCACGGGGTGGGCGAGCCGGATGCTGCCATAAACGTCGGCGTGAGCGGCCCCGGCGTCGTGAAGCGCGCCATCGAGTCCGTCAGGGGGGCGGATTTCGAGACGCTGTGCGAGACCGTCAAGCGCACCGCCTTTAAGATAACCAGGGTTGGCCAGCTCGTGGCTCAGGAGGCCTCCCGCAGGCTGAACGTGCCCTTCGGGGTGATCGACCTGTCGCTTGCCCCGACGCCTGCGGCTGGCGACAGCATAGCGGAAATACTACAGGAGATGGGGCTCGAACAGCCGGGCGCTCCGGGAACCACTGCGGCCGTGGCGATTTTGAACGACAACGTCAAAAAAGGCGGCGTCATGGCCAGCTCTTACGTGGGAGGGCTGTCAGGCGCGTTCATCCCGGTGAGCGAGGATCACGGCATGATCGAAGCGGTCAGGGTCGGGGCGCTCTCCCTCGAAAA
>JAISQC010000160.1 GCA_031274465.1 Synergistaceae bacterium
TCACCTCTGTCGAATCCGATATCATGGGCTCGACATCGCCCTTAGTTCCAAGGGCGCATATTTTCCCGCCCCTCGCCGCGACCCAACCGCCCCTCACAAGCCCTATCAGGTCGGGCGAACCGTCACGGCACGTAAGCAACTCGCCCGCGTTTTTTATCACGAGCTCCGCCGCGTTTTGCATCCTGCCACCTCCACATCTGATTTCAAATGAAATATTATAAATTATAATTAGAAAAAGACGAAAAATACATCGAAATATGCTGATGTAAATCCTAAGGCGCAGCCCGTTGCGCCGATCATGGCCCAACCCGCGCCGGAGCGAAAAAAAAGGGCTGCTCTTGGCGAACAGCCCCCTTGGAATTGCCTGCTGCGGCAGCCGGGTCAGATGCCACCGGCATAACCGGGGGCTTCCCATTAATTAATCTCATTCAGGACCTCTTGCACCTTTGTCAGCAGCGTCCCGGGTTCGAATGGTTTCACTATGTAGCCCTTCGCGCCCTGACGCACGGCTAGGGATACAAATTGGGGGGTAGCGTGCGATGTTACGAAGATTACCGGGATATCCATGTCCGGAAATCTGGCCTTCATCTCATCCATTAAATCGAATCCGGTCATGCCGGGCATTTCGACGTCCAGCAGAATGAGATCCGCCTTCGTCTCGGCCAGAACGACCAGCGCCATCTTCCCGCTTTTGCAAAGGCGCACGTCGTATTTCGAGCCAAGGATTTCCCTTATCTTGGTGAGATTTGTCGCATCGTCGTCTATCGCCACCACTACGCCTTTGGTGAGATTTATCGCATTATCGTCTATTTGCAGCCCTTCGGCTTTCAACCAGTCCTTTACTGCTTTGTTGAGATGTATCGCATCGTTGTCCATCCCCGCCGCTGCGCCTTTTCTGTCAGCTTTATCCAGATCACCCACTGAGATCACCTCTATTTAGTATTATAAGACTTATTATCCTTCAAGATTCGTTATAAGTTCGTCTATTTTTTCTATCACATCCTCATAGTCATAGGATCTGGTAAGCTGGATCACATCTTCGAGAATCCCTTCGGTTTTTTCATCCAGCGCGACGCCTTCCAGCTCCGACGCAACTGCGTTTGCCTCGTTCGAGCTGCATGACACGCATGATCTCCTCAAATCACCGAGAAGCTCTATTATACGGCCTGCGTCCGCCTGTGTTTTAGCGTCCTTCTCCGGTTCGGACGAGAGAGACGTTTCAAGCAGCGCGTCCCTGACGGCAAGCATTGAGCGGCATGCCGCTTCGGTCTTCTCATTGCAGAGTTCCGCGTTTCGTTCTTTCGACGCTATTTCAAGCTCATAGGCCGATTTCGATATCTCTTCCGCGCCTACGCTCGCGAACGCCGATTTCAAAGCGTGCATCCGTATGGAGTAATCTCCCCAGCTTTCATCGGCCAGAAATGACCTGACGTCCTCGATGCTGCCTGCGAGAGTATCGCGGAGCTGCCGCAAGACCTCAACATACATGGAACTCTGGCCGCCCGAATATTTCAGCCCGAGCTCGACGTCCAGCCCGTCGATTCGCCGGAGTTCGCGGAGCAGCTCGTCATGTTGGGTATCCGCGCCCCTCTTTTCAGATTCTTCCACGTCCGCTATTTTTTCAGGCGGCAGCCACCTCGCGAGTACGGCGTTCAGCTTGTCGCCCTCGATGGGTTTGGGTATGAAATCGTTCATCCCGGATTTGATGAAGGTCTCCATCATGCCGGACACCGCGTTGGCGCTCAAAGCCACTATGGGCACGGTCTCGCATACGCCGCCCATTGCCCTTATGAGCGCTGTAGCCTCCATACCGTCCATGTGCGGCATCATGTGGTCCATAAAAATTATTTCGTATTTTTTCTCGCGCAGCGCCTCAATGGCCTCAAGCCCGCTCGCCGCAGTGTCTGCATCTATGTTGTGTCTTGCCAGAATTCCCTTCGCAACGGTGAGGTTAACGGAGTTGTCATCGACCACCAGCACGCTTGTGCCCGGCACGGCAATGACCGCGGGGCGTCCGGCGCCGCCCTCTTTCAAGGCGGCAGGGTCGCCCTCTGCCAGAGGCATCAGTATCGTGAACGTCGAACCCTTGCCATACTCGCTCTCGACAGAGATGCTCCCACCCATGATGTCGATCAGATTTTTAGTTATGGAGAGGCCAAGCCCAGCGCCCGCGATGTAGCGGTTCTTCTCCCTGTCCAGCTGTTCGAAGGCGCCAAATAGCTTTGGAAGATCCTCATCCTTTATGCCAATTCCCGAGTCGGACACGGCGAAGGCGACATATTCCCCATCCGTGCGCGACACCCGCCTCGCGCTCAAGTCGACATACCCATCCCTCGTGTACTTGATTGCGTTATTCATGATATTTGTCACAACCTGACAGATGCGGACTTCGTCCCCGCGCAGCACGTCCGGAATGTTCTCGTCAAAGCTATGCGTGAATTTCAGTCCCTTTGTCGACGCGAGATAATTTCCAATCGAGCATATATTGTCGAACGCTTTTGTGAGATTGAAGTCCGTCACGATCATCTCCATCTTGCCGGCCTCTATCTTCGAGAAATCCAGGATATCGTTGATGATCTGCAACAGGGATCTGCCTGCCTTTTGTATATCGTAAAGATAACTTCTCTGCTCGTCGTTGAGATTGTCGGCGTCCATGAGCTCGCTCATCCCCAGTATGGCGTTCATGGGAGTTCGGATCTCGTGGCTCATGCTGGCCAGGAACTGGCTTTTGGCCTGATTGGCGAGCATCGCCTCTTTTTTGCTCTCTTCCAGATTGAGGACAAGCGATTTGATGTTGGCTATGGTGATGTTATACTGGCTGGCCAAAGCCCCCAGGTCGTCGTTTGAAAAAATTTTCGCCCTGACGCTGAGATCTCCCTCAGCCACGGATCTGGATACCCGAAGCAGCTCGTCTATGGAAATCTTTATGTTCCTCGACATGACGGTAGTGATGACCACTGACAGTGCGCTGATCAGTGCGAGCATGAAAATTGTCATCTCAATGGTCGTCCCGTATATTTCGGAGCTGGTCTTCGTCTCCGCTTCACTGCCGGCTTTGTTGAAATAAACGAGCGACCTGACGCCCGATTCCAAGGCGGCATAGGCATCCATGGACTCCCCTTCTATGAGTTCCGCCGCGTCCCCGGTGCGGTTTGCGTCGCGTAATCCGATGATTTTTTCCGACAGGACCCCGTAACCGCGCCATCGGCCGATCACTTCGCTTATCGCGTCTATGTCCTGCTGTTTCTGATCCTCGGAGTCGTATTCGACGGTGAAAATATAGCTCTTATAATTATTTATATATTCTTCGATATGTTTATTTACGCTCTCTCTTGCGGTTAGAATGTTTTTCAGCTTCTGCGGGTCACTGACGAGGACATAGTTGATGTCGTATCTTCTCGAGGCCGATATATTCATCACGAGGTCGCTGAGGTCCGACAGCACGCCAGCCCATGCGTTCGAGAACGCGACCCTTTCGTTTATTCCAGACAGCGAGCGCACGACATACAGCCCAAAACTTATATTCAACAGGACTATCGTCGTAAAACTCAGGATCAGTTTAGTCTTGGTGCTCATATCCTACCGTCCTCCGCTCATGCGCGACTATTCGACACGGCTCAGAAAAACATGGGCCGAACAGATGCAATTCCGCCCGCATATCGGACAGAAGTAACCGAAGAGGTCAAAACCCTTGTAAAAATTCCTGTAGCATCCCATATCAATCCTCTCGCCGAACATGTCGAGCACCTGCATGGCTGGGACCCTCCCGTCGGGCGTCATCCACAGCTCGTGAATGACATATTTAGCGCCTCTTCGGACCAGTTCTTCCTTTGCTCGCCAGTATAGCAGGCCGGAGATTCCCCAGTGTCTGTACTCTTCTGTGACCAAAATAGCCTCGCCCGAATACGACCGATCTTCTCCGACAATCTCGCGTATTTTTTCGAGGATGTCGCCATGAGAACCGAATATCACCGTTCCTTCCACATAAATTAACAAACCCGCCATGACCCCGCTCGGCGCCGTATACTTCAGGCAGATGTTCTCGGGGTTCTCCAGCGCCTCCTTCAAACGAGGGGCCACGCCATACCCATAGTTGATATAGGCGCAGTGAAGCCTCACGAGTTCGTTCAGGTCATCCGCAGCCATCCACTCAACTACACCGGTCAAACGCGTTCCTCCCCTTCCGTCCGTGCGAAACGGTTTTCAATGACGCAAAACATAATGAAGACGAGCAAGAAAATAGTTCCGGCGCCGCCCACCAACAAACAGGCATTGCCGTGACCCATCTCCAGCAGGGCCCCTAGAAGAACCGGGCCGCTCGCCAAGGAGAGGCTCGACGCCAGGTTGTAAATGCCCATTGACCTGTTGCCGCCGTAGGCGATGACGGCGCCGAGAGTTGCGAAATAAATATTCTGTATCACCATGCCGAAACCGTCCAAAATATTTATTACGCACGCCGCCGTGACGGATGACGCAAATGAGGGAATAACGCCGAAGATAATTATCCCAAAGATACAGGTGAAATTTACGGCGACGTTTCCATACTTCGCGCCAATGCGCTCCCGCATATACCCCGCAAGCGGCGCCCCCGCAAATATCGCTACGGCGCCGGAGAACAGCAGCACTTGGCCTATCGTGACATCCGAATAGCCGAGCCCGTTGACATAGAGAGGAAAGAGATAGTCCTTAAATCCAAGGATGACATTGAATGGCAGCATCAAAAGCAGGAAGAACTTGCACACATGACGGTCGGCGAGGAACTGCCCCGTCGATATCGACCTGGAATCAGCGGACGCCGCCATCGCGGGAGCGTCTCCGGGGATACAGGCGTACCCGAAGAACAAGGCGGACAGCGTAAGCGCGGAAGCGCATCCGAAGGTAAACGGATAGCCGCACACTTCAGCAATGTATGGGCCGATCGACGCGCCGACCACGACGCCGGACATTATGCCGGTGTTCACGCTCCCCAAGAGGCTGTTGCGGCGATTCTCGTCCTGGAAGCGCATGGGGACGGCATTAGTGACGACCGTGCTCAGGCTCAGCCCGACGCCGGTTACGGCCTCGCCGGCGAGCAGCATCCCGTAATTGCCTGAGGCAACGGCTGCCGAGATGACCGCCAGTCCCGCGGATTGCGCCAAGATGCCGCCGCAGAGAACGCGCCTTTGCCCCAGCCTGCCGATCAGCCTGCCGGCGACTGCGAACGACAAGGCAACCGAGAACAGTTTGACCGACAGGGGCAGGGCGGAACTCATCGCGCCTGAAATAGGCAGCGCAACGGACGAGCTCTCATATACGCGGGCAGATAACTGCGCGATAAACGCCGCGCTCACGTTGTCGGCTAAGAAGGCGATGAAAGTCACGGGGCGGATGAATTCAGGCATGCTGTCGCCCGGATCGGCGCGCAATCTGGGAAAATCCCATCCGCAGCCAGACACCGCCACGATTTCGGAGGATAGGAGAAGAAATATTATGACGAGCACCGCTGCGCCGAGGGCGGTCTCCCTGATCTGCGCGGCTTTCGCGAGCCTGTCCGAAAAGAGATTGTAGCCGAACTCTATCAGCCCGACGACATCCCCGGCAGAGTTATACGCCGGAGCGGCGACGAACGTCCATGAGCCGTAGACGTCGCTCTCGCTCCGATACATATACGGGACGTCGCCATGCGCGATCTCGTCGTAGCCCGAACCCGCAAACTCTCCAATCGGATATACCGTCGGTATCGTGTTCTCGTAATCCATGACGCCGTACAGGGCGTCGTCCTCCCATGAAAATTTCATGACAGCGTAGTACATGTACGCGCCCTCCCGCGCGGCCGAGTCGCAGGGCGGCGCCAGAAACGACCGTACGCGGTTGAACGCGCCGCCCCCGTGATCTCTGAGAGACGTGATGGATTCAAGGCTGTCCCCGTAAGTGT
This sequence comes from Synergistaceae bacterium, assembly GCA_031274465.1. GTDB lineage: Bacteria > Synergistota > Synergistia > Synergistales > Synergistaceae > JAIRKI01. The sequence goes on from JAISQC010000160.1 coordinate 5,915, forward strand.
CCGGTGAGATTTTGGACATCGTCTGCGCCAGTTGAACGAGGCTCTGACGACGCGCCTCCGACATCCGCTCGTTCTCCGACCTCAATATTCCGGCGCAGACGAGCGACGATGTGATTGCGATCGAAATCCCGACGGCAAGCATCAGCCTGACGCGAACGCCGGATTTTTCAGACGCGGCACGCGCCGCCAGGCGTATGACGAGATACGACGCTTCCGCAAAAACCGCTAGCAAAAGGCCCCAGACGACGAAACGCCCGAGCAAGAAGCCCTTCGACAGGGGAAAGACATCGCCCGAATATAAAAGCACGCCGTCGCTGGTCGTCTGATAAACTCCCCCCGCATCGGCAACGCTTATAACATCCTTTTCGTTGACCGTCATGCCGTGGGGTATGCTTTTTGTTTTAAAAACTTCCGCGTATTCGGGCAGGCTGACAACGCCGGATATGGCGAGGTCCGTCGCGAAAAGGCGCCCGTCCGAACCGGCAGCAATCTCCCACGGTATTTGCCCGCGTCCGTTTCCTGACCAATCATACGCGCTCCGCATCTTGCCGCCCGACTCGGAGTACAGCTCGCAGCGCAGGTTCATGACGTAAATGGCGTCCCTCGGCGCATCGTACAGGACGTGCCTCGAATCGGCGTAGGAGAGCGCGCCATAGAAAACGCTGCGGACGATTGAGGCCTGCCCGTCCGAAATCCGGTGCAAATCAAGCGAGGCGGCGCCTTTCAAAACGAAGAAAAGCGATCCGCCGTAATATTGCAGAGACCGGATGTTTCCGTACTGCATGGGTTTATTTCGAACGTCCCCGTAGAGGCGCTCGAACAGAATTTTTTCGTAACGCCCGTTGGCCGAGTACTGAATGACGCGTTCCGCCGCAATGCTGGTGCTGACCGAGTCATACCTGACGTCCGCTATATATATTTTTTCCCCGTCGGTAACGGCGCACTCGGCGTAATAGAATCCCTCCGTCTCCTTGCCGCCGCTCGCGATGCCGCGCACGCTCCCATCCCTGATAACCGAGACTCTCGTCTTGCTCCTGTCGACTGCGAGCATGACGCCTTCGGGCGACGTCGAGACATACGATGGCTGCTCCAGAGCGAGCGCGAGTTTAAATGGGTTTGAATACAGCATATGCCGCTGTGAATAGATAATCAAAACAAAAACGATGATTGACAGGATGTTTGTTATTTTAAAAACCTTCGCTCCAAACATCTAAAACTCCTCTCCCGTACCATCGTGAATACATATTGCCTCTCACGCTTTGCTAATCTGTCTTTAAAACCATCTTCGCCAAAAGAGCGCCTTTTGTCAACAACGTTTCAAAATCCACCCGTTTATCGCGCCATTCAAAGGAGCGAAAAAAAGGGGGGCTGCTCTTGGCGAACAGCCTCCCTTGGAATTGCCTGCCGCGGCAGCCGGATTACTTCAATCTGCCCTCCCAAGGCGTGAAGTGGGTGTGAAGCAGGTGGTGCGCCCGCTCGCCGAGGGGTTTGCCCATCCATGTGTCGTAAAGCTCGATGATCGCGGGGTTTTCATGCGACTTGCGGTATTTCATGTGAGCGTCCGCGTTGTAAATCGCGTTTATCCTCGACATGCGGATATCGGCGTCGGTCGGATAGGGCTGGCCGCCGCCGCCGAGGCAACCGCCCGGGCAAGCCATGATTTCGATGAAGTGGTAGTCGGCCTCTTTGGCCTTGACTTTTTCGATCAGTTTTTCCGCGTTGCGCAGCGTGTGCGCCACCGCTACATTCAGTACCAGGCCGTCGCCCATATCGACAGAAGTCTCTTTTATGCCGGTCAGGCCGCGGACCCCGACGAAGTCCAGATTTGAGAGGGTTTTCCCGGTATAGGCCTCGTATGCCGTGCGCAAGGCGGCCTCCATGACCCCGCCGGTCGCCCCGAATATCTGCCCCGCCCCGGACGATATGCCCATGGGATCGTCGAACTCTTCCTCGGGGAGGTTCAGGAAGTCTATGCCGGTCTGTTTTATCATGCGGGCGAACTCGCGCGTGGTTATCACTATATCGACGTCGCGATACCCGCTGTCGTTGAGCTGCGGGCGCTTCGCCTCCCATTTTTTCGCGGTGCAGGGCATGACGGAGACAGACACGACCTTTGAAGGGTCCACGCCCTCCCTCTCGGTGAAATACGTCTTTACGGTCGCCCCGAACATCCCCTGAGGGGATTTGGCCGTCGAAAGGTGAGGTATCATCTCCGGATGCAGGGTCTCGACGAAATTTATCCACCCGGGAGAGCAGGAGGTCATCATCGGCAGGACCCCGCCGTTTTTCAGCCTGTGAAGCAGCTCGTGGCCTTCCTCCATGATCGTCAGGTCGGCGGCGAAATCGGTATCGAACACCTTGTCGAACCCAAACCTGCGCAGGGCCGCCACCATTTTGCCGGTGACTATGCCCCCTGAGGCCATGCCGAACTCCTCGCCCAAGCCGATGCGGACGGACGGGGCGGTCTGAACGACCACGTATTTGTCCGGGTCGGACAGCGCATCCCAGACCGACTGAGTGTCGTCTTTCTCGGTGAGCGCCGCAGTCGGGCACACGGTGGTGCATTGGCCGCAATACGAACACGCGACCTCGTCAAGGCCGAGCCCGAACGCCGGCTCCACTATGCTGTCGAACCCCCGGTTGGCCGAACTGAAAATATCGAGACCCTGACGCTCCGAACACGCCCTGACGCACCTCGTGCAGAGGATGCATTTTTGCGGGTCGCGCACTATGGACGGGTTGGATTCGTCCTTTTTGGCCTCGCGTTTCTCCCCGCTGAATCGCACCCGCCGAATGCCGAGGTCTGCCGCTATCTCCTGAAGCTCGCAATGCTGGTTTTTTACGCAGAAAAGGCAGTCTTCCGGGTGATTCGCGAGCATCAGCTCGACTACCGTTTTGCGGGTCTCCCTGACGCTCGGCGTGTTGGTGCGGACCTTCATCCCCTCGCCGACCGGGTACACGCAGCTGGCGACAAGCGAGCGGGCCCCCTCCACTTCGACAAGGCAGACGCGGCAGTTCCCCTCCCGGGCGAGCTCTGGGTGATAGCAGAGATGAGGGATCTTCAAACCCACGAGGCGCGCGGCCTGCAATATGGTGTAGCTCTTGGGCGCGGTGACTTCGAGCCCGTCGATCGTCAATTTTACGGTCGTTTCAGTTACGCTGGACATTATCGTCCCCTCCTTCTTCCCGAACTAACCTTTTTCGATGGCCTTAAACGGGCACTTAGACTGGCAGGCGCCGCACTTGATGCATTTGTCGGGGTCGATTATGTGCTTTGCCTTGACCTCGCCGGAAATCGCGTCCGCCGGGCAGACCTTTTTGCACAGCCCGCAGCCGCGGCAGCCCTCGGTTATCGTATATCCGACGAAAGCCGTGCAGACTCCGGCCGGGCATTTGTGGTCCCTGATGTGCGCCTCGTATTCGTGGCGGAAGAAGTTGAGGGTGGACAGGACGGGGTTTGGCGCCGTCTGGCCGAGCGCGCAGAGAGAACCTGCCTTTATCGACTGGGCCATTGATTCGAGGAGCGGTATGTCCTCTTCCGTCCCCTTGCCCTCGCAGATGCGGTTGAGGATCTCGAGCATCCGCTTGGTGCCCTCGCGGCAGGGGGTGCATTTGCCGCAGGACTCGTCCTGAGTGAAGTTCAGGAAGTATCGCGCTACGTCCACCATGCAGGTCGTCTCGTCCATGACGACCAGCCCCCCGGAACCCATCATGGCGCCTGCCCTGATGAGCGATTCGTAATCCACCGCCAGGTCGAGAAGCTGCTCCGGGAGACAGCCGCCGGACGGGCCTCCTATCTGCACGGCCTTGAACTTCTTGCCGTTTGGGATGCCCCCGCCGATGTCGTAAATTATCTCGCGCATCGTTATGCCCATCGGCACCTCCGCAAGCCCCGTGTTGTTTATCTTTCCCGTGAGGGCGAAAACCTTGGTCCCCTTGCTGGTCTCGGTGCCCTGAGACGCGAAATAATCCCCTCCGTCGCGCATTATCGACGGCACGTTCGCGAACGTCTCGACGTTGTTTATGTTGCTGGGCTTGCCCCACAGCCCGGAATTCGCCGGAAAAGGCGGGCGCGGGCGCGGCATTCCCCGCCGCCCCTCGATGGAAGCTATCAGCGCGGTTTCCTCGCCGCAGACGAACGCCCCGGCGCCTTCCTTTATATGTATCATGAAGTTGAAGCCGCTGCCCAAAATATTCTCACCGAGAAGCCCGGACTCCAGCGCCTGCCCGATTGCGCCCCGCAAGCGCTTTATCGCGAGCGGGTACTCGGCCCGGCAGTAGATGTAGCCCTCGTCGGCGCCGACAGCGTAACCGCATATTATCATCCCTTCGAGGACTCTGTGCGGGTCTCCCTCCAGCACGGACCGGTCCATGAACGCCCCGGGGTCGCCCTCGTCCGCGTTGCATATCACGTACTTCTTGCTGCCTACCGCGTTTCTCGTGAACTGCCACTTGGTGCCGGTGGGGAATCCGCCGCCCCCGCGCCCGCGCAGCCCGGACTTCTTGACTTCTTCTATTACCTCCTCCGGCTTCATCGAGAGGGCCTTCGCAAGCCCCTCGTATCCGTCGGTCCCAATGTATTCCTCCAGCGATTCCGGGTTGATGTGGCCGCAGTTGACCAGAGCGTACCGCTGCTGTTTTTTGTAAAAGGCGATGTCGTCGTAGTCGGGCACCGTGGCGTGAGTGGCCGGTTCCCTGTAGAGAAGGCGGTCCACGACGCGGCCCTTTATCAGGTGGTTCTCCACGATCTCTTCGACGTCGGACGCCTTGACCCTTATGTAAAACACTCCCTCTGGATATACGATGACAAGCGGGCCCAACTCACAAAGACCGTGACAGCCCGTCTCAACGACCTTGATTTCGTCTTCCATGCCCTTGGCTTTCAGCTTGCCGCGCATCTCCGGGATGATCTCCTTCGACCCGGACGAGGAGCATCCGGTTCCGCCGCAGATGAGAACATGGGCCCTTGCGAGCTTCTCCATTTTATTATTCCTCCCGTTCCCTTTTCATAAAACGCGCCGCTTAAACCTTGGCCACGACCAAGCCGCTCACTATCCGCCCGTTCACGAGGTGCTCGGAGATTATGGCGGGGACGTCCGCGGGCTTCACGTTTCCATAGGTGACCCTCGGCTCGCCGGGGCGCACTATGTCCACCAGCGGCTCTTTCTGGCACATGCCGATGCAGCCGTCCTGCATCACCGAGACGTCATGGACGCCGGCGCGCGACATCTCGTCGAGTATCGCCGCCATCACGTCTCGCGCGCCGGCCGCTATGCCGCACGTCCCCATGCCCACTATCACCTGAGTTTCGCTTTTGCGGCGGGCGCTCGTGGACAGCTTCGCCCGTTCCTTGATTTTGCGCAGGTCTTCCAGATTTTTTATGGTCATTCGAGTTTCCTCCCTTTATGAATCTCGCGCGCCCGTTATTTATACGACTCGAGGATGCCCTTGATGGCCTCCGGGACGAGGCGCCCGTGCGTCTGATCGTTAACCATTATCACCGGGGCGAGCCCGCAGCAGCCGATGCAGGCCACGGTTTCGAGCGTGAACCTGAGGTCTTTCGTAGTCGTCTCGTCGCCCTCCAGGCCAAGCTGGCTTTTGAGTTCGGACAGAACCGCCTTGGCCCCCCTGACGTGGCACGCCGTGCCCTGACACGAGCGGACGATATTGCGCCCCCTGGGGTTCAGGTGGAACTGAGCGTAAAAGGTCACCACGCCGTAAATCCGGCTCAAGGGAACATGGGTCTTTTCGCTGATCCTGATCAGAACTTCCCTTGGCAGGTAGCCAAAAATATCCTGCGCCTTCTGCAAAATGGGTATGAGCGTCCCCTTCTGGCTTCCAAGATCGGCCAGGAGTTCGTCGAGCTTTGCCACATCTTTTTCCGCGAACTTTTCTCCCATTGTCAATCCTCCCATTTCAAGACAGGTTCCCCCGTCACGCCATAAACGCGCACCCATGAAGGCGTGCGCGCAAAATGTCGACTATAGATCGCTAAGCTGATTACAATCCCGTTCGGCATTTAATTTCTTCCGCACAAATTAATTTTTATTCCAACATGCCTTATACTACCTAATAAAAGCTGATAGCGCAATAGCAACCGTCCTCATATTGCATGAAATTAATTATTATTGCGCCGTAAATGTTAACTTCCACATACTTTTGACCCGTCAGGCAATTTCAACGCCTCGGCCAAGGATATCTAAGGCGCATTTCCACAAACTTGCGCTGGAACGGATTATTAGGCTATAATGCTTTTGCATTTTCACGCATCAAATTGCCTTGGATCGGAGTGACTTTAATGGGCGTGGATTGGAGACATCTAAAACTGGGGGATTTGCTGGTCGACGCCGGCGCCATCGCCAAGAGCACTCTCGACGCCGCGCTCGAAGAGCAAAAGATTTCCAGGATGCGGCTTGGCGAAATATTGCTGAAAAACGGCTGGCTCACGGAAAAGCAGCTGGCCGAGGCTTTGAGCAGGCAATTGAAGCTTCCGCTTATCTCCCTCGCAAAGTACAAGCCGTCGAAAGAAGCCATAAACATAATTCCCGAGACGGTCGCGCAGAGGCTTGAAATAGTCCCCTTGGCCATACTCGACTCGGGGAAGATAGCGATAGCCATGTCCGACCCGCTGAACGTGATAGCGATGGACGAACTCCGCATGATAACGAACACGGAATTCGACATCAACGTCGCCACGGCTTCCGACGTAAGGCGCGCCCTCATGAATTTCTACAAGCTGCAGGAAAGCCTCTCCGCCGCAATCGGAGAAGTCGACAGGGCGTCGGAGGATTTCGCGGCGTCGATAACGAGCGCGGGGCTGACTCAAGACGTGTCCGGGATTTCGTCGGACGACGCCCCGGTGGTGCGGCTGGTCAGCAGCATTCTCGAACAGGCGGTCAAAGAGCAGGTGTCCGACGTCCACATCGAGGGATACGAGAAGGTGTCGAAAGTCCGCTTCCGCTTGGACGGCGCGCTTTTCGAGCATCTGGAATACCCCGCGACACTGCACCCCGCCGTCATTTCCCGCCTGAAGATAATAGCCGGCATGGATATCTCCGAGCGCAGGAAACCGCAGGACGGGCGCATCATCGTAAAGGTCCTCGACAAGCGCATCGACCTCCGCGTCAACACCCTTCCGACGATCTACGGAGAGAAAGTGGTCATGAGGCTTCTGGACCAGAGCGCGTCGAAGGTCGGGCTGACGAACCTCGGCCTCTTCGAGGACGACATAGCGGTGATGAACCGAAACATAAACGCGCCGCACGGAATCTTCCTCATAACCGGCCCCACCGGTTCGGGAAAGTCCACCACGCTTTACTCCCTCCTCGACATACTCAACACCCCGGACTCGAACGTCATAACCGTCGAGGATCCGGTAGAATACACCATGGCTGGCATCAACCAGGTTCAGGTCAACGAAAAGGCCGGTCTGACGTTTACAGAGGCTCTGCGTTCGATGCTGAGGCAGGACCCGGACACCATAATGGTCGGAGAAATTCGAGACTTCCCGACGGCGGAGCTTGCCATACGCGCAGCCCTCACAGGACACCTCGTGCTATCGACCCTTCACACGAACGACGCGCCGAGCTCCGTAGTCAGGCTCCTCGACATGGGGATAGCGCCTTACCTTATTTCCACGTCCCTAATAGCGGTAGTGGCGCAAAGGCTCCTGAGGCGCCTCTGCTCCGCGTGCAAAGCCGAGATTCCCCTCTCGGCCGCGGTAGCGCACGCACACGGGCTGCAGGAAGGCATTCCCGTTTTCAAGGCAGTGGGCTGCGACGCATGCCGCGGCACGGGATACAAGGGAAGGGTCGCGATAGTCGAGATCATGGAAGTCAACGAACGCGTCAGAGAACTCATAAATTCTAATGCGCCTGTGCCTGTCATACGGCAGGCGGCAGTGGAGAGCGGGATGCACCTGCTCGTCCAGAGCGCCCTCCGAAACGTGATCAACGGAGTCTCTTCGGTGGAAGAAATGTTGGCGCTCAGCGTCCAAAGCGAATAAGGGGTGTAGCAGGATATGGCTTATCCAATTCACGTATTGCTCGCGGAGGTGCTTAAGCGAAAGGGCAGCGATCTTCATCTGAGCGTTGGCATTCCTGCCGCGATCAGGATGGACGGAACCCTTCATTTCCTCGGCGAGCCGATAACGGCCGCAGAACACATGGAGATGCTGACCGCGATACTGTCTCCCAGCCAGCTCGAGACATTTAAGAGCGAAAAGGAGCTGGACTTCAGCTTCACGTTCCACGCGTCCGAGGACATCAATTCGCGTTTCAGGGGCAACTGCGCGTACGAGAAGGGAAACCTATGCACAGCCCTCCGCGTCATAACGTCCAACATACGCACCACGAAGCAGCTTATGCTCTCTCCGGCCATAGAAGACATAGCAAACCGCATAAGGGGGATGTTCCTGGTCACAGGGCCCACCGGTTCGGGAAAATCCACCACTCTGGCAGCGATCGTCCAGCAGATAAACATGACGCGCTTCTGCCATATAATAACGATCGAAGACCCGATAGAATACCTATACATCTCGGAGCGGTCGATAATCCACCAGAGGGAGATAGGCAGCGACACCAAGAGTTTTTCGGAGGCGCTGAAGCGGGCCCTGCGCCAAGACCCGGACGTGATACTCATAGGAGAGATGAGGGACCTGGAGACGGTTTCCGCCGCAGTCACCGCCGCAGAGACGGGCCACTTGGTCTTCGGGACGCTCCATACGCCCGACGCGGCGCAGACGATCGACCGCATAATAGATGTTTTCCCGCCGCACCAGCAGAGCCAGGTGAGGATGCAGGTGTCGAACGTACTGGTAGGCATCTGCTCGCAACAGCTCCTCCCTCTGCCGGGAGGCGGAAGGATGGTCGCGACCGAGCTTCTCATAGCCAACCCCGCGATACGCAACTGCGTCAGGGAGGCCAAAACGGCGCAGATAAAGGGTATAATGCAGACCGGCGCCGCCATTGGGATGCACACGATGGACCAGGATCTCGCCCGGCTCGTGACGGAGGGGTATATCGCGAAAAACGACGCATTCACCTACTCGTACGACACAAAAGAACTGGAGCGCCTTCTCAGCTGATCTTTTGAGCGGGACGCGTCAAAATTGGAGGTTGGTCGATGGCACAGATAGTCGATACGAGCGATTTCAGGCCGGGTCTCAAGATAAAGTGGGAAGGAGGCATGTGGGCTATAATCGAGTGCTCTCACCACAAGATGGGCCGGGGAGGCGCCATAGTTCGCGGCAAGCTCCGCAACTTGGAGACCGGCTCTTCGGTCGAGCAGTCGTTTAAGTCGGGCGAGAAGTTCGAGCGGATAATTTTTGACGAGAGGCCGGCACAGTATCAATATCAGGACGGCGACGACTACGTGTTCATGGACATGGAAACGTTCGACCAGACCCTGCTGCCCAAAGACGTCCTCGGCGATGCCGTCAAATACCTCATCGACAACCTCGAGGTGAGTTTCGACATGTACGAGGGGAGGGTAATGGGCATTGAGCTGCCGAAATCGGTCGAGCTCGTCGTCAAGGACACGCCGCCCGGCTTCAAAGGGGACACCGCATCCGGCGGGGGCAAACCAGCCACTACGGAAACCGGGCTTGTCGTCACCGTGCCCTTTTTCGTCGAAAACGGCGAATCGATATCGGTGGACACCCGCACGGGGGAATACTTGGAACGAGTGAAAAAAGGCTGACTCGCATATAAATTTTGATATGCAAAAAATCTAAGGGGGGAATGAAGATGAGCGCGCGTGAGAAAATCGCTTATTTGCGTGGATTGATCGAAGGGCAGAACCTGGCCGAGAACGCGGGCATGTCAAAATTCCACGAGGCCCTTTTGGGGACCCTCGACTCCATCGTCGATGAGCTGGACGACATCGCGGCAGACCAGGACGACTTGAGGGAGTACGTCGAAGACCTCGAGGACGAGGTCCTCTCAAGCGACGGCGACGCGTCCGGCGACCTGTCGGAGCTTTCCGGCTGCCACGAATGCGCCGCGGAAGGCGAAGACGAGGAAGAATACGAGCCAGTCACCTGCCCGGCGTGCGAAAAGGACTTCTTTTACCAGCCCGACGCCTACGACGACGACGAGGAGCTGATCTGCCCGCACTGCGGGGAGCCTTTCAAGCAGTAAGGCGGAGTTCTTTGCCAATAGGCCAGACAGCTCTCAAGCGCGTGGAGATGGACCATCGGCCGGCGACAGGCCGGTTTTAAAAACCAAAGGGGGGATAGCAGCATGGATAAGGACGACCAGACCCAAAACTCTTCGTTCGAGCAGGAGGGCATAGAATCGTCTACTGTGGATCAGACCGGCCTCGAGGGCAAGATAAGAATTTCCGAGGAGGTAATATCCCAGCTTGCGATAAAAGCCCTGCTGTCAGTCGACGGAATTCAGCCGGCAAACCCGGGGCTAATGGCGAATCTGAGGATGGGGCGCAAGGCGGCGAACGGGGTGCGGATATCCATTTCCGACGGGGACGTCCCCGAAATACAGGTGGACACTTACGTCTCGATCAAATACAGCCTGAGGATACCGGATGTCTGCTGGGACGTTCAGGAGGCGGTCAAAGACCAGATCGAGCGTTACACGGGCTATTCCGTCAAATCGGTGAATGTGTACGTCCAGGGGATAACCTTCGCCGAAAAGCAGGCAGAAGACGACGACGGCAACGCGCCCGAGGCCGCGTCTTCCGGGGATGCGCTCTAAGACGCCGATATTGACGCATTCCGCCCATTGGGGGTAGCGAGATGCTTTTTCTATGGACGATAACAAAACGCGGCAAGATATGGATCGACGGGGACGCGTTCCGCCAGATCGTGGCAAAACGCCTGCCTCCCGAGTTTTACTGCCAGGAGGTTTCTTTCGTCGGCGACCAGAACCTCCTCAACATTTACATAACCCTGCCGGAGCAGGATGACCCGCAAAAACGGCTCGCGTTGATGGACAAGTTCGAGGGGTTCTTCAAGCCGACTGGAATCGCGGTGCATATCCACTGGACCCGCAGGCCTCCGGACGAATATCCCGGGGCGCTCCCAATATGGAAAAAGCCGCTCTCATGGGCGGCGGCGGCCGGGGGGATCGCAGGGCTGGCCCACTTGGGAATCAAGGGGCTGGCATGGCTGTTGGGTTCAGCCATCTTAGGCTATGTAATCTCTTGGATAATTCTGTCAGAGGATGGCAATAAGCTGATTTCAAGATTTGTAAACGACATAAAAGACTTCAGGAGATGATTCCTTGGGCAGGGCGACCGTGCCGCAACGAAGGCGCAGGGCGAGGGAAATCGCCCTGCAGTTGATGTATGAGCTTGACCTTCGCCCCAACCTCACGCTGGGAGAGGCGATGGAGATGTTCCCATGGGAGGGCGAAGGCGAGGATGTGGTCCAGTACGCGAAATTCCTGGTCAACGCCTCCTCCAGGCACGCGGAAACGGTAGACGACATACTGAGGGAGCGCATCGTCGGGTGGCGCACGGAGCGAATGGTCGCCGTCGACAGGGCTTCGATAAGGCTCGCCCTGACCGAGGGCCTCATAGAGCGGAAAGTCCCCATAGCGGTGGCCATATCGGAAGCGGTCGAGCTGACAAAAATGTTTGGCACCTCCGAGTCGAGCCGTTTCGTAAACGGGGTCTTGGGCAGGATAGTCCGATCGGCCGACTTTTGCGGTGAGGACGGCGCGGGAGCGGAAGAAGCTTCGGAAAAGCTCGAAGCGCAATGAGCGAGGGCATTCGCGCCGCTTCGAAAATACAGACCGTGGACGAACTGTCGAACTCCATAAGGGGCGTCATAACCAGCTCGCCCGTTTTGCGCAACGTCTCGGTTCGGGGGGAGATACAGAATTTCAAACGCCACGGCAGCGGGCACGTGTATTTCACCCTAGCGGGCAGGGAGTCCAAAATCTCCGCCGTGCTCTTCAGGTCTCACGCGTCGGGCATTTTGGCGTGGCCGGAGGAGGGCGACGAGGCTCTCGTGACGGGCAGCGTGGATGTCTATCCAAAGGCCGGGGCGTACCAGCTGTACGCGGCTCGGGTATTGCCGATAGGCCTCGGGGCGCAGCGCAGGGCGCGCGACGAGCTGCGCGCGGCGCTCGACAAGGAGGGGCTCTTCGACGCGAGGCACAAGCGCCCTCTCCCGAAATACCCCGCCAAGGTGGCAGTCATCACGAGCCCAACCGGAGCGGCTATCAGGGATATATTGGAAGTTTCGTCAAAAAGGGCCCCTTTCATCGACATAGTGATCATCCCAGCCACAGTGCAGGGAATCGACGCGCCTATTCAGGTAGTGTCCGCCTTGGCGTCGGCTGGCGCCATTTCAGGCGTCGATTGCGTGATAGTCGCGCGCGGCGGCGGAGCGAAAGACGACCTCTCCCCCTTCGACGACGAACGGCTGGTCCGCGCGGTGCGCAACTGCCCGCTGCCGGTCGTCACAGGGGTAGGCCATCAGATCGACAGCTCGCTCGCGGATCTGGCCGCCGACGCGGCCCTGCCGACGCCGTCGGCGGCAGCAGAAAAAGTTTTCCCCGACTCGGGCGATTTGCTGCGCTCGCTGGAAGGCTGCCTTGACATGCTGCGCTCGCACGCGGCGAGGCGCTTCGAGCAGTCCGGCTCGGCCCTCGACCGGAAAAGGGACAGGCTTTTTGCCGCGGCTGGCCGCGCGGTGTCCGATAAGGCCAAATTCATCGACGGCGCCGAACGCGAAATAGCGCGGGCCATCACCGGGATAATCGAAAAAAACGAGGCCGCCGTCTCACGCTCCGCGATGGCCCTTGACGCGCTCTCCCCCCTTGCGGTGCTCGCCAGAGGCTATTCGATCTGCCGCGACGAGCTCGGGCAAGTCTTAAAAAGCGCGAACACGCTAGAACCCGGAAGCCGGATATCGATACGCTTCCACGAAGGGACAGCCGAGGCCGATATCGTGTCCGCTTCTCCGCGCGGCTCTTCTTTTTAGTCAGACTGGCGGTTCCCGATGAAACGGTAAGTCGTCTCTATGAGCTTTTGAACGTCCAGAGGCTTTGCGAGGTGGGCGTTCATCCCATTGCGCATCGCGTTGTCTATGTCGTCTTTGAAAGCGTTTGCCGTGAGAGCCACGATCGGCACGGTCTTGGCGTCCGGCCTGTCCATCGCCCTGATGCGATTTGACGCTTCGTATCCATCCATCTTAGGCATCTGGACATCCATGTAAATTATGTCGTACGAGTTCGGGGGAGAGGATTCGAACATCCGGACTGCCGATTCCCCGTCATCCGCCTCGTCGATGTCGATCCCGGTGAACTCCAGAAGGTCCGCCGCTATCAACCTGTTGATTTCGACGTCATCGACCAGAAGCGCGCGCTTGCCTGCGAATTTGCCCGTCCCGTCGATTGCCAGGTCTTCCTCGACATCCGATGGCGCGGTCTCGGCCACCCACAGGGAAAATCTGAACACGCTTCCCTCCCCCACCTTGCTTTCTACCGTTATGTCGCCGCCGAGCATCCGAACTATGCTCCTGCTTATGGCAAGGCCGAGGCCTGTTCCCCCATAGCGCTTCGCCACCCCGGCGCCTCCCTGCTCGAAAGGCTGAAAGAGGTTCTTCATGGCTTCGTCCGATATCCCTATGCCGCTGTCCTTCACGGAAAATTCGAGGAGCATCTTGCCGTCTCTCCGATCCAGCTCCTTTATGTCAAAATTTATCCTGCCCAGATCCGGGGTGAATTTGACGGAGTTCCCGAGAAGGTTTATCAGCACCTGCCTGAGGCGGAGCGAATCGGTATTGACGGAAGCGGGTTCCTGCACGCCTATCGAGATGTCGAATTGAATGTTTTTCTCAGCGCACCTGGGTTTGATTATGGACGCGACAGTATTTGCCAGCTTATGGACATCGACCGGCTCGCAGGATAGCTCGATCTTTCCGGCGTCTATCTTCGACAGGTCGAGAATGTCGTTTAAGAGGCCCAGCAGATGCTGGGAGGAATCTTCTATCTGGCGCACGTTCGAAAGTATTTCCGGGCCCGCGTTGCCTTCGTCCGTAAGTTTTCTCTTTACGATGTTCGTCATGCCGATTATCGCGTTCATTGGGGTCCGTATTTCATGGCTCATTCTGGCCAGAAACTCGCCTTTGTATTCGTTTGCCCTGTTAGCGTCGTTTACGGCCTGCTCCAGCTCTATCTGAGTCTCCCTGAGCTGTTTCTGCTCAAGCGCCATCTCCGTCACGTCGTCGGTTTCTATGATATAGCCCGTCCTGTTCCCCGCTTTGTCGTAAAGATACGAGGCCTTGCCCTTTACGTAGGAGCCCTCTTCGGGCAGGAACATGACTTCGGCTTCGCGCCCCTCATGAAGGGCGGTTATGGGGCAATATTTCGAGCCGACCGGATATATGCTTATCTGGCTGTAGGGAATCCCTATCGACTCCCGAAGCGTCCTGTTGACCAGAAGGAGCCCGTCTTCGTTGACATATATGATCTTGCCTTCCAAATCCGTGATCACAAGGGGCCCGTTCACGCTCGCGACGAGGCTGTCGGCCATTTCGTCGAAAGAATCCGCCAGAGTGCCGAGCTCGTCCTTCGTCGTCGAATTGAAGCGAAAATGGCGCTCCCCCGAGCGGAAGCGGGATATGCCGTTTATGAAATTAGTTATGCTGCGCGTGAAAGCCGACGCCATCCATATGGCGATGAAGACTACCACCACAACCATCAGGCCGGCGGAAATCGCGAGCTCCGTCGTGGTGTCCAGCAAATTATCGGCGATCAAGTCTTGGGTGTCGGCGGCCGCCATATTCAAAGACTCGTTTGCGTCACTGACCAAGCCATCCAGCACCTGCTCCATTTCGAGCGCCGGGCGCTGGAACTCGTCGAGCCCCGCCCCTATGGCTACAAACGCGAAGCCTCGCTTGGACGCCCCGTACTGCCCCGTATAGTAGGGTATCGCGGCGGCGGTGGTCAGTTTGGTCAGCCCGCTCCAGAGGATGGTGAACGAGCCTGACCCCCCTTCCGAAGTCAGGTCGAACCAGCCGGTGCACTGAGGGGCATTGTTCAGGTACCGCCCGTCGAGGCCGACCAGCCCGGCTTTGGTAAGCTCTGCCGCGGGCTTTTTTTCGCGGGACTGGTTGAAAAATTCAGGCTGGTCTTTTATAAAATCGACGTAGCTCTTGCCGCTCGCCCGCCACGCGTCGTATATGCTCTGCTCCAGCCACGGGACCTGCGGGTCGCCTGTGTCGGGGTCGTACCCGACTATCGAGTGATGGCGGGGGTGGACTATGCTGCGGCACTTGTAGTCCCAGATGAAAGCGTAGTTGCCGTCGTAAGCGCTCGGTATTTCCGTATACCGCTCGCCGGTCGGCATGATGTGGGACGTGAATTCCATTATATGGTCGTGGTCGAGGGCCAGCGTGACGTAACCGATGACCTCCCCGCCAGCCAAGACGGGGGAAGCCCAGCGCACTATGCCCTTGAAGCGCTTGCCGAGGGGGTTTTCCGCCCCGGCGTACGCTTCTTCGGCGGGCTCGAACTCGATTCCGGCCTTTTCGGCGTTCTCCGGGGTGAGCATGCCTATGTAGCGCGACCCGACGTACGCCCCTATCACGTCGGAGACGTATATCTCCCCGGGCTTCAGCTTGCGCAGCTCTTGGAAATAAGTCTCGGCGCGCACGTACGTGTTCCGCCTGTCCGACACGTCCTTGAGCGCCCCGTCCATCTGCTGGGACGTGGTGACTTTGATCCGCTCGTTCCCGTCCAGATCGACGAAGGTGATTTCGAGGTACAAGGGCCTGCTTTCGTATTCGAAGGAGTCCGGCGGGCGATAGCGAAAGGCAGCGTCATTCTCGCTGTTGGTGGAATTTATCATGGCATGGGATGGAGGCGGGCTTTCCGGCACCCACGACTTGCCGTCGGGAGCGAGCTTCCACTTCCCCTCTTTTATCAGCAGGCCGCGCCTGTTCTCGGCGAAAGCGCGATACCCCTCCTCTGATGGGACCATCTTCGAAACCTCTAAGACGTCCCTGTCGCGGGCATACAGAAAATCCGCGATCAGTCGGGCGGTATCCGTGGTCATGCGCTCGATGTCCTCCGTGGCCTGATCGTTCAGCGCGCTCACGGACCTTTTCACGGCTATGCCGCCCATGCTCTTCAGCGCCTCGTTCGCTTTGGCGGTCAGCTCGCCGGACCGAAGGAGCATTTCGCCGCCGAGAAACCACGACTGCCTCCACGCCATGAATGCCAGCAGGATTAGAGGGATTACTTTTATAACGACAAAAATGGTTATCAGCTTCGCCCTCATCCCAAACCCAAGCCTGTCAAACGCGCTTTCGACCGAAAAACGCATCCGGGACAATATTTTTTTCTTTTTTTCAGGAAAATCCACTTAGCCACCTCTAATGAAGTTCTATTATTATGTTATGTAATCATTATAATATTATTTTCATTAAAAAAAAACTGCATTGGACGATGACAAAAAAACCCAAAAAACCATTTCAGCGACGGCACCCGAGGGCAAATCGCCCGGCGGATGCCGTCGCCGATTTCGTTCAAATGGGTTTTAGCATGGGCGGCCCTGCCCGCCTATTTCCGCGACCTCACATATTCGTCGATTGCCCGGGCCGCGTCTTTGCCAGCGCCCATGGCCAGAATGACCGTCGCGGCGCCGGTGACGATGTCTCCCCCCGCGAAAACCCCGGGGACCGACGTGGCGCCGGTTTTTGGGTCCGCGTCGATGTAGCCCCATTTGTTCAGTTTGAGCTCGGGATAAGTCGAAAGCAAAACCCTGTTGGCCCCCTGCCCTATGGCCTCTATCGCCGTGTCCGCCTCGACGAAGAATTCGCTCCCCTCGACCGGGGCGGGCCTGCGCCTCCCGGAGGCGTCCGGCTCGCCAAGCTCCATCCTGACGCAATCGACCCCGCCGAGCTTGCCCGTCCCGTCGTCTTTGTATCTCGTCGGGTTCGAGAGCCAGCGGAATTCTATGCCTTCTTCCACAGCGTGGTGGTACTCCTCTATCCTGGCCGGAAGCTCTTCCAAAGACCTGCGGTAGACTATGGTGACCGATTCGGCGCCCAGCCGCTTCGCGGAGCGGGCCGCGTCCATGGCCACGTTGCCGCCGCCTATCACCACGACCTTCTTGGATTTCTTGGCGGGCGTGTCGTATTCGGGGAACTCGTACCCGTGCATCAGGTTTATCCGCGTCAGGTACTCGCTCGCTGAATAGACGCCGTTCAGAGTCGTGCCGGGGATGCCTTGGAAATGCGGCGCCCCAGCGCCCACCCCTATGAAGCAGGCGTCGAAGCGCTCGCCTATCTCCTGCATGGTTATCGTGCGGCCCACGACCACGTTGGCCTCGAATTTGACGCCAAGGCATGTTATCGCCTCTATCTCACGCCCGACTATCGATTTCGGGAGCCTGAACTCGGGGATGCCGTACATCAGCACCCCTCCCGGGGCGTGCAGGGCCTCGTACATCGTCACCTCGTACCCCATCTTGACCAGGTCCCCAGAGACGGTAAGGCTCGCCGGCCCGGCGCCCACGACGGCAACGCGCCCTATTTTCTCGTCCGGCACGTCGCACACCAAGGTGTCGGGCTGGGAATAGTTCCAGTCGGCAGCCAGCCGTTCCAGCTTGCCTATCGCGACCGGCTCGAAGCCCTTTGCCCGGCCAAGCCTGCAAACGCCCTCGCACTGCGTCTCCTGAGGGCAGACCCTGCCGCAGACGGCGGGGAGGTTCGTGTACTGCGCCAATACCTGGACCGATTTTTTCATATCCCCATTCTTTATCGCGAGCACGAAGCCGGGGATGTCTATGGCAACAGGGCACCCAGCAACGCAGGGGGCGTCTTTGCATTGAAGGCATCTTGCCGCCTCAGCCATGCCTTCCTCGAGCGTGTACCCAAGGCAGACTTCCTTGAAATTTTTGACCCTCTCGCCGGGGTCTTGCTCGGATATGGGGGTTTTCGCCTTGCTCACAGCCATGACAGGTCACCCGCTTCCGCAGCGTATCTGTCCATGGAAATTTTCTCTTCCTCCTTGTATTGCCTCATCCGGTTCATGAAGTCGTCCCAATCGACCTTGTGCCCGTCGAATTCCGGGCCGTCCACGCACCCGAATTTTATATGCCCGTCCACATTCAGCCTGCAGCAGCCGCACATCCCAGTCCCGTCGACCATTATGGGGTTCATGGAAACCCATATCGGAAGCCCCAGCTCCCCTGCCGCGAGCGCGCAGAACTTCATCATTATGCTAGGCCCTATCGCCCAGCAGCGGGCTATCGGCTCTTCCCTGCCGGCCACCATCTTCATGGCGTCCGTGACGAGTCCCTTCATGCCCTCGGAGCCGTCGTCCGTCGTCACTATCAGCTCGTCGGAGAACGCCGCGCACTCTTCCTTCATTATGACGAGTTCGGACGTGCGCCCGCCCAGGATCGTCACCACCTTGTTGCCTGCCCTCTTCAGCCCTCGGATGATCGGGTAGAGCGCGGCTATGCCGACCCCCCCGCCGACCATCATCACCGTCCCGAAATTCTCGATCTCGCTTGGGCTCCCCAGCGGGCCGGAGATGTCGAGGATGGAGTCCCCGGTTTTGAGCGAGGCCATCATCGCCGTCGTCTTTCCGACAGCCTGGAAGATTATCCTGATAGCCCCCCGGCCCTCGTCGAAATCGGCTATCGTGAGCGGCACCCGCTCGCCGCGCTCGTTCGCGCGCAGCACGACGAACTGCCCGGGCCTTGCCCGGCTCGCTATCATCGGCGCCTCCACCCATAAATCATACTCTTTGGGAGCTATTCGCTCCGCTGACACAATTTTGAACATTCTCCTCCCCCGCCCGTCGTAAATTTTTTTTAAAGCTCAACTCGCCCAATTATACACAGATTATCATATCTGGGTATAGTTCAACACGAATGACGGCAACGCCTCATCGGAATATGGAGGCATGACGGCCGGACCCTTTCAGCGCCAGATTTTAGGAAGATGGCGCAATGCCGTTTATCGATGCTGTATAATCGTCAATAAGATGTCAGGAGTTTTTAATCAAAGGGGGCAATCGCGTGAAGATTCCAAATTTTTTCAATCCCAGCAAGGTCAAGCGCATATACGACGAGTGGGAGCAGCCCAACGCCGGATTTGGCTTCAGCCTCAAGCTGGCGGCAGGCTTGCTGTTCATTCTGATCGCGGCGTTCTGCGCGCTCCATTCGTTCTACACCGTGCCGCTCGGCTCGCAGGCACTCCTCTTCCGCTTCGGGCGCTACCTTGGGACGACCGATCAGGGGCTTCACTTCAAAGCGCCGTGGATGGAGGTCGCGCGGTTCGACGTGCAGGAGATCCGCCGCTTCGAATTCGGGGAGAAGACCGAGGTCCCCGGGATGCGCTACGTCGAGGACGCCGCAGAGCAGAAGATGGTCACTTCCGACAGCAAGATACTTCTCATCAGCTGGGTCGCGCAATGGCGGATATCCGACCCCTATCAGTATTTCATCGCCAACAACGTCGAGAGCGAGAACAACAATTTCAGGCTCATCTCGGGGCTTGCCGAGGCCGATTTCCGCAAGGAGGTGGCGAGCATGAAGTACGAGGACATCCTGACCACCGGAAAGGTCGCCCTCTCCGTCAACGCGAAAGCCAGGATAACGAACACGTTCAAACAGCTCGGCGTCGGGATAACGATAGTGGACGTGCTGATAAGCGAGGTGAAGGTGCCCCCGTCCGTGCAGGCCTCGTACAACGAAGTCGAAACGGCGAAACAGGCCAAGACCTCCGCGATAAACGAGGCTGAGGCCTACGCGAACAAGACAATAGAGGAAGCCAAGGGAAAAGCCCAGGTCGCGATGAACAACGCGGAGGCGTACAAGGTCAACAAAATAGCCGACGCGTCCGCCGTATCGACGCGCCTCGCGTCCTTGAACGAGATGTACGTGCTCAACTCCGAGCTGGTGCGGACAAACCTGTGGTACGAAAACGTCCAGGACATCCTGAGCAGGCTCAACATAGTTTTCATAGACGGCTCGAGCAACGCCAACATCTTCCTGGGCGACGTGCCGATAGCGGCAAGGGAAAGATGAGGGGGCCGGGCCGATGAAAAAGACTCTGCTGATACCCGCCGCGTTTCTGGCGCTGGCGCTTCTCGTGTCGTCCCTTTACAAGCTGTACCCTTACGAGATAGCGCTGGTGACGCGCTTTGGAGAGGCCAAGGAAGTCCAGCGCGAGCCGGGCCTGCACTTCAAGATGCCGTGGATCGACGAGATGACGAAGTATTCGTCGAGGCTCTACGAATACTACAGCGACACCGCAAGCGTGATCACCTCCAACAAGCAGACGATAGAGGTGGACATACTCGCGACGTTCGTGATCACAGACCCGAAAAAGTTCTACCAGACAAGCCGCACTATCGACCGGGCGATACGCCGGCTCGACGACGTCACATATTCGGTGATGCTGCAGGTGGCGGGCAAAAACACTTTCGAGGAGATAATAAGCAACAACCGCGAGCCGATCCTGCAGGACATCCTCAAATCCACCCGCGACCAGACGGCCGACTATGGGCTCGACGTCAAGACCGTGCAGTTCAAAAAAGTCCTGCTCCTCGCGGCGAACGAGGAGCAGGTCTACAAATCGATGATAACCGAGCGCGAGCGCATATCTATCCAAACCCGCGCCGAAGGTGAGGCCGAGAGCAACCAGATACGCTCCAAAGCCGATTGGGAGTCGGCAAAGATAGTGGCCGACGCCAACGTCCGCGCCGCCAAGATCAAATCCGAGGGCGACAAAGAGGCCGCCGACATAATAAACAAGGCCACTCAAAACAACCTAGAGCTTTACACCTACATGAAGCGCCTCGAAATGTACCGGGCCAGCATCAAGCCCGGGACCAGCGTGATAGCCAACCCCTCGGAAGGGGTGTTCAAGAACCTGCTGACGCCGTGACGCCGGGCCGCCGCCGCGCAGGGACCGCCCGCAGGCGGTCTTACAAGAGCATGCTTTCGAGCGATTCCCCTGCCGGCACCATCGGGAACACGTTGTCGGCCATCGGTATCACGAAATGGACGAGCGCCGGGCCGGGCGTCTTCACTGCCCTTTCTATGCCGCTCTTGATCATGGCCGGGTCATCCACCAAAAACGCCTCCACCCCCATCCCGTGCGCTATTTTGACGAAATCCGGGCGCCGGCTGTAAACGGTGTTGGAATAGCGCTCGCCGTAGAACAGCTCCTGCCATTGTTTCACCATTCCGAGGCAGTTGTTGTCGAAGACGAAGACCTTTATGGGCATATCGTACCTCGCGTACGTGTCCAGCTCCTGTATGTTCATCATCGCGCTGCCGTCGCCCGCTATGCAGACCACCGGCAGCCCGGGGGCGGCGTAATGGGCGCCGATCGAAGCCGGGATGCCGAAGCCCATAGTCCCAAGCCCCCCGGACGTGACGAAACGCCTCGGGTGGAGCGCCCTGTGGTATTGCGCGGCCCACATCTGATGCTGCCCGACTTCGGTGGCCACTACCGCCTCGCCTTTGAGCACTTCGTCCATCGCTTCCAGAATCTGCCACGGATGCACCGCCCCGTCCTCCGCCTTGCGGGCCAGCGGCTCGGCTGCGGCAAACGCTTGGATTCGGCCCATCCAGGATTTCCTGTCCGACATGTCATGCCCCTTCGCGGCTTCGATCAGAAGCCCCAGCGCTTTTGAGGCGTCCCCTATCAGCCAGACGCTGGCGTCCACGTTCTTGCGGATTTCCGCGCTGTCGATGTCGATGTGTATCACTCGGGCGTCGCGCGCGAATTCGGCGAGCTTTCCGGTGCTTCGGTCGCTGAAGCGCGAGCCGACCGCTATTATCACGTCCGCGTTCGTGATGGCGCGATTCGCGGCGGCGATGCCGTGCATCCCCATCATCCCTATCCTGTTCGGGTGGCGGTCGCTTATGGCGCCTTTGCCCAAAAGAGACGTCGCGACCGGTATGCACAGTTCCTCGGAAAACGCACGAAGGGCGTCGAAAGCCCGCGACACGTTCACCCCGTTGCCCGCTATCAGCACCGGGCGCTTGGCGTCCCGTATCGCGCGCGCCGCCTCGTCGAGCTTGCCAAAATCCTCCGGCAGCACCGGCGAATAGCCGGGAAACCCGAGGCACGACCCGGCCGGGCGGCGGTACTCGCCCGGCGCTTTCTGCACGTCTACCGGCAGATCGACCACCACGGGGCCGGGGCGCCCGGTCGAGGCTATGTAAAACGCGTCGCGCAAAATCTGAGGGATGTCAGACGCGGAACGCACCTGCATGCTGTGCTTCACGACCGGCATGGAGATGCCCAGTATGAACGCCTCCTGAAACGCGTCGGTCCCAATGGCGGCGCTCGCCACCTGACCCGTTATGGCCACCATCGGGGACGAATCCATGCCAGCCGTCGCGATCCCCGTTACCAAATTGGTAGCGCCTGGGCCCGATGTTGCCATGCAGACCCCTACCTTGTCGCCGACGCGCGAAAACCCATCCGCGGCATGAGCCGCGGCCTGTTCGTGGCGGACGAGGATGTGCTTGATCTTCGAGTCGTACAGCGCGTCGAACATAGGTATGACCGTCCCGCCCGGAAGGCCGAACGCTGTTTCGACCCCTTCGTCTTCGAGCGCTTTCACAAGAATTTGCGCGCCGGATATCTCCACGGACAACCCTCCTCAACCGTTCAATTTTTTGGCAATTGCGTC
>JAISQC010000138.1 GCA_031274465.1 Synergistaceae bacterium
CTCCTTGTTAGGGAAGGGCTGATTAAATAACCTTTTGTCTGCAATGGGCGTATTCGCCCCTCATCTTCATGTCTGTCAAAAAAAGAATCATCGACGTAGCCCTGCTACGCCTGCGGTTCTTTTTTCGCCATCCATATCGACGAGGAACGAATCCACTCCATTTCGCCGAAAAGAACATTTAATCAGCCCTTCCTTAAAAATATAACAAAGAGGGTCCGGGAGGCTAGCCTAGGTGCGGGTGGAACCCACATCCTTGAACCTGTGGATCTGCCTTGTTGGGAGATCAGTCCGCTTCCAGCCCGGCCTCTTCGTAATATTTCGCCGCGCCCGGATGCAGCGGCACGGTGAACCCTTTCGGCGCGCTCAGGAGCGCGATGCTTCGGGCCATTGCGTGAGATGCCCGCACTTCCGCGACGTTCTCGAAGAGCGCCTTCGTGAAACCGTATATGACTTCCTCCGCCACGCCGCCGTCGGTGACCAGCAGCGTCATGACGCCCGGAGTGAGGATGTCCGTGCCGATGCCGCCATAGGTCCCAGCCGGAATGACGCGCTCCGAGAAGAATGGGTTCGCCTCCGTGATCTTATCCATAAGCTCATCGTCGAAGCCAATCAGCGTTATGCCTTTTCCTGCCTCCGCGAGGCGCGCGAGCGCCGCCGTCGGCACCCCGGCGACGGCGAAACCGGCGTCGATGCTGCCATCTTCGAAGCGGCTGATGATTTCGGCGAATTCGATGAACTCGACCGACATATCGCCGTACTCCAGCCCGGCGGCACGGAGGACCGCTCGCGCGCCGCTCTCCGCGCTCGAACCCGCTGCCCCCACCCCGACCCTCTTGCCACGGAGTCCTGCCACCGAGTCAATCCCGGCGGCCTTGGATACGACGAGCTGCAATGCCTCGGAATAAAGCGCCGCGATGACGCGGAGGCTTCTTAGCGGCGTGCCGTCGAACATCGCCTCGCCGTCGTACGCCCACGCCGCGACGTCCGACCGCAAGAAAGCTATCTCGGCCTCGCCTTCCAAAATCAGGCCGATGTTGGCGGCCTGGGAGTTGCCGACCTCCGCTGTGGCCGAAATTTCCGAGCTCCCGCTGACCGCCGCCGCTATCGCACGGCCGATCTGGTAATAAGGCCCCATGGTGCTCCCAGTCGCTATCGAAATGGAAGCCGCAACGGCAAAAGAAGCCATGGCGGAGATGACAAGAACACCTGCGAGAACTGCGATTATCCACGGTTTTTTGCGTCTCATGCGATATTTTTCCCTTGCCACTAATGATTAAAAAAATATCCAAATCCACAGATTCAAGGTCGTGGGCGCCGCCCCATAGGCGTGAAACTTAAGCAGTTTCCTCTTTGGCTTTTGACTTGGCTCCCTCTGGAGGGAGCTGTCACGCAGTGACTGAGGGAGTGCTTTTCGCCTCAAGGGCACCCCCACCACCGCAAGCGGTCCCCCTCCCCCATTGGGGGATGTAAGGCCGTTTAGGCCTGCGGTTTGGGGAAATACGCCTGTATCCGGCATCACGCCGGCTTATTCGCCGCCGCCGAGAGATTTTTTGACATAGCTCCTGACCTCATCCGCGCTGTCCAGCTCCAGCGCGTGGGACGCCATGCGCTCGCATTCGGACAACGACAATTCCCGGACTCTGGCTCTCACCTGCGGTATGGCGGGGACGCTCACGCTCAGCTCGTCCACCCCGAGGCCGATCAACAGCGGGATCGCCAGAGGGTCGCCGGCTATGCCGCCGCACACTCCGACCCAGCAGCCCTTGCCCCGCGCCCCATCGACCGTGCTCTTTATCATAGCGAGCACCGCCGGGTCGAGCCCGTCCGCTATGCGGGCAAGCTTGGGGTTGCCCCTGTCGGCCGCCATGGTGTATTGGGTGAGGTCGTTCGTGCCGATCGACAGGAAATCGGCCTCGTCCGCAAAATGCCGGGCGAGTATCGCTGCCGACGGGACCTCGACCATGAGGCCGACCTTCACGTCGCGCGAGCCCATTCCGTCATTCAGCCTGCGCAGCAGGGAACTCGCGGCGCGGAATTCACCGATGGTGCTCACCATCGGGAACATCACGTGAAGCTTGCAGAACTCGGAGGCGCGCAATATCGCTCTGAGCTGCGTCTCGAAGATATCCGGCATGGCAAGCGACAGACGCAGCCCTCGCACCCCGAGAAACGGGTTGTCCTCGCGCTCCTGCTTTATGTAGGGTATTGGCTTGTCCCCGCCGATGTCCATGGTCCTGACCACGAGCGGCCTGTCGGGCCCGAGCGCCTTGGCTATGCCGATATAGGCCTCTGCCTGCTCGTCCTCGCTGGGGGGCTCGCTTCTGCCGAGAAAAAGGAATTCAGACCGCAGCAGCCCTACCCCGTCGCATCCAAGCGAGGCGGCCTGAGTTGCGTCGGATACCCCCCCGATGTTGGCGGCTACTTCCACCTGGCGCCCGTCTTTCGTCACAGCCGGCTTCATGGTGTCCCGCACATCGCGTGCCCTGCGATCGGCCAGCTCGGACTGTTTTTTTCTGATCCGGTCGGCCTCTGCCGGTTCTGGGTCTACCTCCAGGACGCCGTCGTCGGCGTTCAAAATGACCGGGGCGCCGTCCTTTATTCCGAGGACGGACTCGTCAATCCCGACGATGGCCGGCAATTCGAGGGAGCGCGCCAGTATCGATATATGGCTGGTCGCCCCTCCTTTGACCGTGCAGAAGCCCAACACCCGCTTGTCGAGCGTGGCGGTGTCCGACGGGGTCAGGTCCAGTGCTATCAGGATGCTGTCTTCCCAGTAATCAGCCTCGTCCGCGTGCCCGGTCAATATCCGAAGCACCCGCCTGCCGATGTCCTCGAGGTCGGCCGCGCGGGCCGCGAAAAGCTCGTTGGCGAGATTGGAAAAGCGCTCCGCCTGTGCCTTGTAGGAGCTCTTCCACGCATATGCCGCGCTCTTGCCCTCCGAGATGCCCGCCAAGGCGCATTCCTCCAGCTCCGGGTCCTCGAGCAGCTCGATGTGGGCGCCGAATATGGCCGCGTGCCCAGCGTCAAGGGTTTTCCTGGTGCGCTCCTCTATGGCCTCTAGCTGGCTTTTGGCCTCCGCGATGGCCCGCCGCAGCGAGGCTTCCTCGGCGCCCGGGGGGCCTCCGGCCTCCTCGGACACTTCGATTTCCCCCCTGACTATCAGTTTCGCCCTGCCGATGGCAACCCCGGGCGAGGCGGTTATCCCACGGAAAACCGATCCGCCGCCCGAGGACGCGGCTTGCCCGCACTCGGACTTCTCGGCGGGCTTGGCAGCGGATGCGGCGGGAGGCGCCGGAGCGTCGCGCGAATCGCCCGGCGCGCTCTCTTCCATGTTCCCGGCTACTATCGGAACAAGCGCTTTTATCGCCTCCGCCGCGTCGGGGCCTTTTGCGATAATGGAGACGGAATCCCCCTGCTGCAACGCAAAACCCATCACCGAGACGAGGCTTTTGGCGTTCTGGCTCTTGTCGCCCCTCACAAGCTTTATCTCGGACGTGAATTTTTTCGCGGTCTTGACCAAAATCGCCGCTGGCCTTGCGTGAAACCCGCTGGGGGAAACTATGGTTATCTCCCCCGACGTCTCCCACCCATCCGGCGCGCCTATGCCCTTTATCTCTTCGGACATTTTGAAACCCCCCTCTTTAGAGGATTGCTTGAGAACTTTTATTCAGAGAATAACACAGAGATTTAACAAATTAAAGAGGCGATGCGCGCAATTGAGCGTTCTCGTTTTTCAGTATTGTTGTATAATTGCGGAAACCGTGAAGGGAGAGTCTGCGTTGAAAAAGATTTTAAGCGCGTTTTTTTTGACGTCCGCATTGCTCATGTATGCTGGCTCGCTGTGGGCGTGGGAGGCAAACGGGGCCATACCGGGCACGGACATAGAATTTTCCAATCTCGAGGTCTCCAAAAAAGGAGTCGCTGTGAGGCTTGCGAACACATCGTCGGACGACGTCAAGGTTTCCCTGAAGCTGACGTTTTACGACAGGAACGGGAACGCGCTCGGCTATTCGCTCTTCGGCCTCAGAGAAATACCCGCCGGCGCTTACTCCGACATATCAGGCAACTACCTAAACGGCAAGTGGAAGCCGTGCAGGGACTCGCAAAGGATCGAATTCGCGAAGATGACCTACGAGCCGATCTATTACCGAGAGGACCCGCAGTGAACGGCAAACCGCGCGCGGATATCGACATAGGGGCGGTCGCCGATGAGCTTTTCGGATCGGGCGGGGCTTTCCGCAACATCCCGCGCCCTTCGATGGACATGCCGTCGCTGCCCGAGCTGAAAAATTTGATGGACATGCTGAGGTCCGTTTTCTTCCCGGGGTTCTATGGGCCGGGAAGCCTGAGCGAGACTTCCGCGCGTTACCAATTGGCGGCTTCGCTGGACCGCGTCTTCCGCCTCCTGTCCGAGCAGAT
Organism: Synergistaceae bacterium; assembly: GCA_031274465.1. GTDB lineage: Bacteria > Synergistota > Synergistia > Synergistales > Synergistaceae > JAIRKI01. The sequence continues at coordinate 4,420 of JAISQC010000138.1, forward strand.
ACGCCTCGGGATTTGCTTTTCCTGCTACGAGGAAAACGGCGAGGCGAGCGACTTGTGCGACCGGCGCGCGGACATGGCCTTTGACATGGCAAGCGATTTCGTAAAGCGGGTCCCTCGGATTCGGGATTTGCTCGACCTCGACGTGCTTGCCGCCTACGAAGGGGACCCAGCCGCCAAGAGCAAGGCGGAGACGATTTTTTGCTACCCGTCGATTCACACCATGACGAACCACAGGGTCGCGCACGAGCTTTATAAATTGTCAGTACCGGTCATACCGAGGATAATCAGCGAGATGGCGCACTCGGGCACTGGGATAGACATACACCCCGGCGCCTCCATAGACGAGGAGTTTTTCATAGACCACGGGACGGGGGTAGTGATCGGGGAGACGACCGTCATCGGGAAAAAATGCAGGCTGTATCAAGGCGTCACGCTTGGGGCGCTGTCGTTCCCCAAGGACGAGGGCGGGAACCCAATCAAGGGCCTCCCCCGCCACCCGATACTGGGCGACAGGATAACGGTATACGCCGGCGCTACCATACTGGGCCGCGTCACGATAGGATCGGACTCGATAATAGGCGGCAACGTATGGATAACCGGCGACGTCCCGCCCGGCTCCAGGGTAGTGCCGCCGCGCTCAGGGGAGCCGACCACTTCCGACAAGCTCTCCGGCGAGGTAAGCCACTCAGGCGAGGCAAAATAGCTGATTTAGGGGAGCAGAGCGCGTAAGATGAAAAACTGACCGGACAATTCATCGAGGCAAGATGGGAAGCCCCTTGTTCCAAGGGGTGATTGTATTTTTTTCTTACCGCTTGCCCGTTCGGTCGGCCGCTGCAATCACTGTTATTTTTACGATAAGGACGCGCACGCGCCTCCCGAACGGGTTTGAAACGTTCAGGGAGGCATCGTTTATGTATCTGCTCAAAGCGGCGAACGTCAAAAAAACTTATGGCGACAGGGTCATCCTCGACATCGGCGCGATCGAACTCCACGCGGGCCAAAAAATAGGGCTCACCGGCGCGAACGGGGCCGGCAAGAGCACGCTCCTGTCCATCTTGGCTGGGATATCGGCGCCGGACGAGGGGACGGTGGACATCAGGGGCTTGGTTGCGGTCATCCGCCAGGACGCCGATGCGGGGCATTTCGGCAAGGGCGGCGGGTTTCGCGCAGGCGCCCCCCGCTTCGCGGACATCGAGCTCTCGGCGCGCCCAAGCGGCGGGGAGCTCACGCGAAAGGCCATTTGCGCGGCGCTGTCGGTGAAACCCGACATCCTGCTCGCCGACGAGCCAACCACAAATCTCGACATGGATGGGATCGAATCACTCCAGAGAGAGCTTGCGGCATACCGGGGGGGATTGATACTCGTATCGCACGACAGGGCGCTGCTCGACGGAGTCTGCGGGGCGATATGGGAGATAGAGGAGGGCCGTCTGCGCGCATTTCCGGGAAACTACTCCGCCTGGACCGCCCAAAAAGCCCGCGAGAGGGATTTCGCGTCGTTCGAGTACGAGAAGGGCAGAAACGAGGAACGCCGGCTTCGCGAGGCTGCCCGGAAGCTGAAGGAGCGGGCGATGCGCGTGACAAAGCCCCCGTCGCGCATGTCTGCAAGCGAAGCCCGCATAAACCCGGACAAGGGGCAGGTAGGGCAGGCCGCCGTGAGGGCCAGGGCGAAAGCCATCATGAAACGCGCTCAGATGGTGGAGCAAAAAGAGCGCCCCCCGGATCTGCCAGAGATAAAGATGGAACTCGGCTGCAAGTTCCCGCTGAGATCCGACTGCGCCATCCGCGCGTCCGGTTTGAGCGTGTCTTTCGGCGGCGCATCCATACTGGAAGACGCCTCTTTTGAAATAACATCCGGGAAACGCACGGTGATGCTGGGCCCCAACGGGTCGGGCAAGACGACGGTCATCAGGATGATAGAAAGCCGCTCCGGCCAGATAAAGATATCCCCGCAGGCCAGGATCGGTTTTTTCAAGCAGGGCCATGAGTCGCTCGATTTTTCCAAAAGCGCGCTCGAAAACGTCAGGCCGATGTCATCGAAGCCGGAAAGCGAGCTTCGGACCATTCTGGCCCGTCTCGGCATCGCGCGCGACGGCGTGCATAAAAAGTGCGGGGTGATGTCGGGCGGCGAGCGGGCGAAGGTCGTTTTCGCGCAATTGTTCGCATCGGACCTCAACACGATAATCCTCGACGAGCCAACAAACCACCTCGACGCCTACACCTCCGGGGCGCTGGAGGAGCTGATCGCCTCGTGGCGCGGCGCCATGCTGCTCGTCACGCACGACAGGATGCTGGCGATGCGCGCCGCAGACCGGCTCCTCGTGATAGAGGGCAAAAAAATCAGGACGAGGGAGGGGACTTTCAGGGAATATTTAGGGGAAACGCTGAATAAACAACCTTTTGGCTGCAATGAGCATATTCGCCCCCCCTCTTCACGTTTGCCATAAAAATGATCCTCGACGTAGCTCTGCTACGCCTGCGGTCATTTTCACGACAACCGGTTTGACGGGGAACGAATCTACTCCATTTCGCCGAAAAGAACATTTACTCAGCGTTTCCTTAGAACTCCGGTGATCCAAAAGGCCGGGGGGAGCGCTCCCCCCGGCCATCCTGCGGCTCACTGGTCGAAAAGATTGCTCCCGGAGGACACCTTGACCCCGTTTTTGGCCAGGACATCGACGGCGCGGTCATTGTCGGCCACCCTCAGGACCACGCAGGCGTTGCCCTCCTTCCTCGTGATGAAGGCGTAAGCGTATTCCACGCTTATCTTTTCGTCGGCGAGGATGCGCAGCACTTTTGACAGCCCGCCCGGAACGTCCTCGATGGAGACGGCCAGTACCGGCGTGGTCGAGGCCACGAACCCGGAGGATCGCAGCAGCTCGTGCGCCCGCTTGGGGTCGTCCACTATGAGGCGCAGCACTCCAAAGTCGATAGTGTCCGCGATGGAGAGGGCGCGCATGTCGATGCCAGCGCCTCCCAGTATCCCCGTCACTTCGGCCAGCGTGCCCAAGTTGTTCTCGATAAAAACCGAAATCTGATCGACAGTCATCTGTAAAACCCCCTTAAATTTTGCGCCGGTCGATGACCCGCACCGCTTTGCCCTCGCTCCTCGCTATGTCGCGGGGCGCGACGAGGGTGACCTTCGGCGATATGCCGAGCATGGCCCTCATCGAGGCCACAAGCTCCTCCTCCCGCGTCGAGATGTCCTTAACCGTGTCCGAGAACATCTCGGGCGTCATCTCCACCTTGACTTCGAACGTGTCCGTGTGATGCACCCTGTCCACTATGATCTGATAGTTGGACGTGAGTCCGCATTTCATGAGGACGGCCTCTATCTGCGACGGGAAGACGTTGACCCCCCTGATTATGAGCATGTCGTCGCTCCTGCCCATGAGGCGCGACATCTTTATGAGGGTCCTCCCGCACGAACACGCCTTCCGGCTGAGCACGCAGATGTCCCGCGTCCTGTATCTCAGCAGAGGGAACGCTGTTTTGCTGATGCAGGTGAAGACGAGCTCGCCTTTCGACCCCTCGGGCAGCACAGCGCCAGTCTCGGGATCTATTATCTCGGGGATGAAGTGATCCTCGTTGACGTGCATTCCCGTCTGCTCGGAGCACTCGAACGACACGCCAGGCCCGGTTATCTCCGTCAGGCCATATATATCATACGCCTTAATGCCCAGGCTTTTCTCTATGTCTGCGCGCATCTCCTCGCTCCACGCCTCGGCCCCGAATATCCCGGCCTTCAGCTTTATCTGGCCGCGCAGTCCCTGGCTGGCGATGTTCTCCGCGAGGTACGCCGCGTACGACGGGGTGCAGCAGAGGATGGTCGAGCCCAGGTCGCACATGAACTGAATCTGCCGCTCCGTGTTGCCGGACGACATCGGAAGGGTCAGCGATCCGACCTTGTGCGAGCCTCCGTTCAGGCCGGGCCCTCCGGTGAAAAGGCCGTAGCCGTACGACACGTGGACGACATCATCTTTGCCGCCTCCGGCAGCCACTATCGCCCGCGCGCAGCACTCGTCCCACAGGTCGATGTCGCCTTGAGTGTAGAACGCGACGACCCGCCTTCCGGTAGTGCCGCTCGTCGACTGGATTCGGACCGCATCCGTCAGCGGAACCGCGAGAAGCCCGTAGGGATAGGCGTCCCTCAGGTCGTTCTTGGTCAAAAAAGGCAGCTTTGGCAGATCGTCCAGGGATTTGACGTCCCCCGGCGCCACATTCCGTTCATCCATCATCCTCCTGTAGTATGGCACGTTTTCGTAAACGTGCCTCACCGTCTTGGCGAGCCTCTCTCCCTGAAGCTCCCTCATCTTCTCCCGCGACGCGCATTCCATTTCTTCCTGATAATAATTCACGCATACCCCACCTCTCAATAGTTTTGCCGCAAAATCCGTCCGCGCGCTATAATCCCGCCCTCCTGCGGGCCTGCATAAAAAAACCGGGGCCCCTCTTTTTGAAGGACCCCGGTCTCATCCGCCGATTTGAGCTATTGCCGCGTTAAATCACAATCATTTCGAAAATTTGACGCGATCAAGAGCGCAGATCCCAGACGAAACGGGACCCACGCCGGTAAAGGAGAACAGTGCGGCATAAATCGAGATGCGCCCGCAATGGCCCGCCCCGTTTGTCTTCATGCCCCAACGCCTCCTCCCGTATCTTTGATTTACAAATTTATACACTGCCGTATCTTTTTTGTCAAGTTTTTTCAAGCCGTTTTTTCAAGCCGTTGTGTCGCTCGTCTGCGATAATGTCCTCGGATTGAGCTTATGGGAATATTTACTGTCCCTCCAATAAGATATATACTTAGTATATACCTTATTGAGGGGGGCTAGTTATGATAACTGCTGTGACTAAATGGGGAAATAGCCAAGGAGTGCGTATTCCACGCGATATTTTGGACATCGCCAATATCTCAAACGGCGACTCTGTGGAAATTACCGCAGAAAAAAACTCCATTATTATAAGGAAGCATCATAGAAGGAAATCGATTCAGGAACTGTTTGAGGGTTTTGATGGCGTATATGTGTCTGAAGAAGTGGACTGGGGCAGCCCCGTTGGCGATGAAATATGGTGAGCCAAGGAGATATTATCAAGTTGGATTTCAACCCACAGAGCGGCCACGAACAGGCCGGATATCGACCAGCACTAGTGGTGAGCAATGATTTTTTCAACAGCAAAACGAATTTGGCGATAGTTTGCCCCATTACCAACACCATCAACAGTTTTCCGCTGCACGTCCAGTTGGACGGGCGTACTCAGACAACCGGAGCAATAATGTGCGAACAGGTAAAATCCTTGGATATCAAGCAAAGGAACTGTCGTTTTATAGAAAAGTTACCTAAAGATATCCTGGACAGAGTTATAAATATAGTATTTGCAGAAATCGAATGAGAACAGGCTATTCATATCGCCTGTTCTGTTTTTACGTCAGAGTCCGCCACTAATATCGCTTGCGCGTTGCTGATTGGTTTTAACGCCATTTCCGCGTCATGCCTCGCGATAATCTTCTCGACCGCTTTTTTGAACGGTTGATTGGTGTGGTGGGGGCAAGGATAAAAGTCTATGGCGCTCAACGCGGCGTAATCAGTCAGGTCAGGCGCT
>JAISQC010000008.1 GCA_031274465.1 Synergistaceae bacterium
CGGCTCTGTATCGCGCGATCAATCTATCGTTGGAGTCGAGCCCCAAAAGTTTCAGTATCCCCTTGAACATCGTCCCTTATCCCGCCTCCATGACGCCCCTCGATACCAACAGAGCAAGCAAAATTTATTTTACCACACGCAGAGGAAACGGGCATATTTTGCCGCAAAGCTAAAGCAACGGCAGAAATACAGAAGAAATACAGAAGGACCTTGAGGCTCTGCCTCAAACTCCGGCAGGGAGCCAGCTCCCTGCACCCTATAAAAGGGGGTCCGGGGGACTGGTCCCAGGTTGTGGAACCCACGGTCCTGAACCTGAGTGTAGGGGTTGGCGCTGGCCGGCAGCCGCCGGGCGAAGGGCTGAACCCGTCCCTCAAGCTGGCCGCGAGCCTCGCGGGAAGGTTTTTGTGTGCGGCCATCGCGCCGGTCGGGCACATCTCGTGGCAGCAGAGGCAGCGGACGCATGAGCGCCTATTGACTTTTGGGTATCTTTTCCTGTCCGCGCCGCTTGGGCCGTCGGATATGGCGTTCACGGGGCAGACCTTACCGCATATCCCGCACCTCACGCACTTTTCGCGCTCCAGTCGGGGCGTTATCGAGACGAGGCTGTGGGCCAGGCCCCGCAGGAACGTCGGGAACATGCGGACCAGCCCTGAGGATTTTTTGAAACCCACGGCGGGCAATTCGCCCCACTCCGCTCCGCGTAGCGTTATCTCGCTCCTGCGGGAAGGCCCGAGGCCTCGGGCGGATGCCGCGTCCAGAACGGGTATGCAGAGCGGGTTTTCGTAGCCCATGATCGTGGCCGCCACCCAGTCCACGGCGAGCGCGCTGCGGCCAGCCAGCAGGAACCCTATGCGCCTTGGGGTTCCGTGGGAGGGGCCGTCACCCTCCATTCCAACCACGGCATCCAAAATATGAAACTGCGGCGGACGTATCGAAAAAAGATCGACTATGGCCTCGGCAAGGCGCCTCTGCGACGCGGAGCTGTGGCATATCTTGCGCGTCGAGGTGTCGGCGGTGCCGAAGATGTTTTTTATGCAGCCCGACGTCTCAGTCTCCACGTGGGTCTTCAATTTCGCCGCGTTTATGCAGTAGCCGGCATCGAGATACCTCTTCGACACCCTGGCTTCGGAGAGGACCCGAAAAGAGCCGGATGACACGCTCCGCAGACCCCCTTCCGCCAAAAGCCCGACGGTGACGCCCTCGATTTCCGCTAGTCTCCCAACTCCCGTCCTGTCCATCAGGGCTTCCGCGCTCGTGAATATGTACCCCGGGTTGTCCGCTATGTGGACGGGATGATTTCCGATTTTCCGAACCTCGCCAACGATGGCCCTCAGAACCTCTGGATGGGTCGTCACGGCGCGATCCGGCGCCGACGGGGAGAGCAGGTTGGCTTTGATCAGGACGTCGGGCGACTCTATGGGGGGCATGCCTCCCGCGCGCTCTATCGCAAGGGCCAAAGACTCCGCAACTTCGCCTGGGTCATATGAGGCGCACCTCGCTATTCCCACTTCGCATATCATCTGCGCGTCACCATGAAAAGCGCGTTTTCCTTGCAGGCATCGCTCAAGGGGCACGAAGCGCACACCTGCCCCCTGGCGCGGCATTTTTTCCTCCCGTGCTCTATCATGTTGAGATGCCCTCCCCCGCAGCGTTCCGGCGGGACGAGCCCTTCGAGGTGAAGCTGTATCTTCTCCGGCGCGGAGCGAGGCGAAACCCAGCCAAGCCTCCTCGAGATGCGGGCTATGTGCGTGTCCACGGGAAACGCGGGAAGGCCCAGGTCGAAAGCCATCACGCACGCGACGGTTTTGGGGCCGATTCCATGCAATCCCGACAGATATTCCCTGACGCGCGCGGCGTCCCACTCCTTCATAGCGGCAAGCGTATGCCCCCCGAAGTCGGATTCGATCTCCCCCAAAATCGCCTTCATCCTCCCGGCTTTTATATTGCCAAGGCCCGCCGGCCTTATGGACGCCTCTATTTCGGATTGATCGGCGGCCGCCACGTCGCCCCAGGACGGGAAACGACTGCGGAGCGATTCATAGGCTGCGTCCCGGTTCCTGTCGTTGGTGTTTTGCGACAGGAGGGTCAGCATCAGGCCGTCGAGGGGCTCGCCGGTGGCGTAGATGTCGGCTGGCTGGCTCTCGTGCCCGTAAGCGGATTCCAGGCGGTCCAGCACCAGCAGGATATGCTCGATCGATCCGAACTCGCGGGCTTTTGCCTCCGGGGGGCGCGGCTTGCGGGCGGATATGCCCCCATCCGCGTCAATCGTCGTCCGAGTCGCTGTTATCCGGCTCATCTTCGTCGCCCTCTTCGTCAGGTGATTTTTTCGCGAGCATACGCTTGACCTTCGCCGACCGCTCCAGCCATCCCCTGAGGCACGCCTTGGTGCGCGCGTGTATAGTCCCATCTGGGAACGTCCCATCCGGGCGGGCCTCGCCTGCCGGTATGCCGGTCAGTATTTCCATGCCCTCGTCTATGGTGGAGACAGCCCATATCGTAAAAAGCCCGGCGCTCGCGGCTTCCATCACGTCGTCGCGGAGCATGAGGTGGCGGACGTTCCCCGACGGGATGATGACGCCCTGAGACCCGGTCAGCCCCCGGGACTTGCAATAGCTGAAAAAGCCTTCGATCTTTTCGTTCACCCCGCCTATCGCCTGGATGCCTCCGAACTGATCGACGGAGCCGGTCACCGCGATGTCCTGGCGGAGGGGGGCGCCCGAAAGCGCCGAAAGGAGGCAGTAAAGCTCGGTGGACGAGGCGCTGTCCCCCTCGATGCCCCCGTAGGTCTGCTCGAAGGCTATCCTTGCGGTTATGGATATAGGCATGTCCTGCGCGTACATGCGGCCCAGATAGCTCGACAGCGTCAAAAGCCCCTTGTTGTGGATCGGCCCCGTCATCTTGACCTCGCGCTCGATATTGACCACGCCTTCCGCGCCCATGTACACGTTGGCGCTTATGCGGACCGGGTGGCCGAAAGCGTGATCGACCATGGAGATGACGGTGAGGCCGTTTATCTGCCCAACGACGCTCCCCTCGGTGTCTATCCTCACCACGCCCGTTTCGAACGCCCGCAGGTACCGCTCCTCTACGAGGTTCGACCTCTTCACGCTCTCCTGCGACGCCCGCTTGACGTGCTCGATGCCGACGATGGCGGATTCATCCACGCGGGCCCACACGGTGGCCTCGGTCAGCAGTTCGGATATCTTGTTGAAGTGGGTTGACATGCGGTCCTGATCGTCGACGAGGCGCGACGCGCACTCGATCACCTCGCCGACGGCGGCTGCGGTGAACGGCGCGTGCCCGCTCTCCCTCGCGAACTGCGATATGACGCAAGCCATCCTGTACTCCATGTCGCAGTCTCTCGGCATATCCGGCTCGAAATCGGCCTTTATCTTGAATATCTTCTGGAATTCTGGGTCGTAGAGGTTGAGCAGATGGTAGAGATAATACGTCCCCACCATGACCACCTTCACCTTTATTGGCATGGCCTGAGGCCGGAGGGAGGCTACGGGGATGTACCCCAGGTGCTCCCCGAGGTTTTCTATGGTCAGCTCGCCGGACGCCAGCACCCTCTTCAGCGCGTCCCACGACATGAACTGCCGAAGGACGTTTTCGGCCTCCAGCAGCAGGTATCCGCCGCAGGCTTTCTGGAGCGCCCCGGCCTTGATCCTGTGGAAATCGGTGTAAAGGTATCCCTGCCTGCTCTCGTATTCTATCTTGCCGACCAGATTGTAATAAGTCGGGTTCGTCTCCCTGATGACGGGGGCCCCCTGCTCTGGGTCGTTCGACACGAACACGTTCACGGTGAACCTGCTGAAATCGACTTCCGCGCTCTCGTCCCTGGTCGCCGCGACGAACATGCCGTAGTTGTCGATTATGTCGTCTGCGAGCTTGTCCATCCAGCTCCCGAGCTTCTCGTCCTTCGGAAATTTCTCCCTCAGCTCGGACAGCAGCGGCTGGATCGCCGTGCGGCATATCTCGCCGTCCAGCTCCTTGATCCGCTCCTTGAGTTCTTTTTCCCTCTCCCTCATCGTTCTGAGGGTTTCCAAGGTATGGGTCGCAATGTCGTCTGATTTTTTCTGGATGACGCCCTGCTCTTCCTCGGAGAGCTTCTCGAACTCCTCGGGCTGCATCTCGCGGGTGACGAACGCGCTCTCGCGCTCCGCGCCGTTTTCCTCCGGGGACGCTTCCTCCCCTTCCGGCTTCTCGATCTCCTCTTTTATCAGCGGCAGGTTGACGAAGCCCTGCGGCGTCCTCTTTATCGAAAAATTCTGGGATCCCGCGTAGGCCCTGAGGGACTCCATCAATTCCCCCACGTGTTCCTGAAAAGCCTTGACCAGCGCCGCCTTGTTGTCCTCGTACTCGCTGTTGTCGAACGCTTTGCCCAAGTTGACCTTCAGCTCCTCGACGAGGTCGTCCATGGCCAGCGCGAGCTTTTTCCCGCACCCTGCGGGCAGGTTCAGTGCCAGCGGCTCGCCCGGCTCGTCGAAGTTGTAGACGTATATCCAGTCGTCGGGGGGCGGCATCCTCTCCGCCCTCTCCTTCATCTTGCTGAGCGCGTATGTGGTCCTGCCGCTGCCCGGGTTTCCGACCACGAAGAGGTTGTAGCCTTTGGCGTCCGCCTCCAGCGCGTACGATATGGCGCCTACGGCGCGCGCCTGCCCTATGAAATGCTCGTCGCACGCCAGCTCGTCCGTGGTCTCGAATCCAAGCGAGGCGACATCCGTCTTCTTGCGCAATTTCTCAAGCGGCACTTTTCTCGATTCAAGCACTGACATCAGTCTTCCTCCGGAATTAAAAGCAGGAGACGATAACAAATCGTCTCCTGCCGCCTTAATCTGTTTCCTGCAAGATGCAAAACAACGCGCCCTTCACAGGACAGCTATCTTTTTATAAAAGGACACCGCCACAATAAAGCTAGATCTTTACAACGTCCGAAGCCTGAGGGCCCTTTGTGCCCTGCGTGATCTCGAAGGAAACTTTCTGCCCTTCATCCAGCGTCTTGAAACCCTCTCCCTGAATGGCGCTGAAGTGAACGAATACGTCACTTCCCTCATCGGTCGTGATAAAACCGTACCCCTTAGTTGCGTTGAACCATTTTACTGTGCCGTTGCTTTTCAAATCATGTTGCCTCCCAACAAGATATTATCGCCGGATGATCTCCGACTGTAGAACAATAGTTTAAAATTCAGGATATGTCAAGCTTTTATTCGACAATCTCTTCAAAACGCATACCAAAAAATTTTTTCGCTGGCATCTGGCGCCAGCATTTTCGAAAATAGAAGAGCATGGATGCGAAAACATCGAAAAAAAGCGCGTAATTCAGCCGAGATCGGCCTCCATTCGCCACCCACCCTTTATTATGACATTGATTGATTAAGTAGAATATATAATAATAGTCAACGATAATCAAAATATCGGGGGGCTATATATGGATCTCAATAAAATGACTGAAAAATCGCAAGCCGCGCTGCTCGACGCGCAGAACATCGCCATTTCACATTCCCATCAAGAGGTGGGCGAGCTTCACGCGGCGCTTGCCCTGCTGGAGCAGGAGGACGGGCTGATCCCGCGAGTCTTGGCCGGCATGGGCGTCGATGTAGGCGCGCTTTCTCGCGCGGTGGAGTCCGAGCTCGCATCGATGCCGCGAATATCCGGGCCCGGCTATCAGCCCGGCAAAATCTTCGTCTCCCAAAACCTCGCCAACCTGCTCGTCGAGGCCGAAAAGCGCGCGGGCAGGATGAAAGACGAATACGTATCGGTCGAGCATATCTTCCTTCAGCTGGCTGACGCCGCGACCCAATCCCCTCTGCGGCGGATATTCAAGGCCCACGGCGTCACGGGCGACGCGTTTCTCGCGGCGCTGACCCGCATAAGGGGCAACCAGAGGGTGACGGGCGCTAACCCGGAGGATTCATACGAGGCCCTTGAAAAGTACGGGCGCGATCTGGTGCGGGCCGCCAGGGACAACAAACTCGACCCTGTGATAGGCAGGGACGAAGAGATACGCAGGGTGATGCGCATACTGAGCCGCAAGACCAAAAACAACCCGGTCCTGATCGGCGAGCCGGGCGTTGGAAAGACCGCGGTCGCCGAAGGGCTTGCGCAGAGAATAGTCCGAGGGGACGTTCCGGACAGCCTGAAGGACAGGGCGCTGTTCGCGCTCGACATGGGGGCACTGATAGCCGGCGCCAAATACAGGGGCGAGTTCGAGGAGCGGCTGAAAGCCGTCCTCACCGAGATACAGCGCAGCGACGGAAGGATAATCCTCTTCATCGACGAGCTCCATACGATCGTCGGCGCGGGGCGGGCGGACGGGGCGATGGACGCAGGGAACATGCTGAAGCCGATGCTCGCCAGAGGGGAGCTTCACTGCATCGGGGCCACCACGCTCGAAGAATACCGACAGCACATCGAAAAGGACGCCGCGCTGGAGCGCAGGTTCCAGCCGGTCCTGATCGAGCCGCCGGACGTCGATGGCGCCATATCCATACTGCGCGGCCTGAAAGAGCGCTTTCAGGTCCATCACGGGGTCAAAATACAGGACAACGCGCTCGTGGCGGCGGCCAAGCTGTCGAACAGGTACGTGACGGACAGGTTTCTGCCGGACAAGGCCATAGACCTGGTTGACGAGGCGTGCGCCATGATAAGGACCGACATCGACTCGATGCCGGCCGAGCTCGACTCGGTCCTGCGAAGGATAATGCAGCTCGAAATCGAGGAAGCGGCGCTGAAAAAAGAAGACGACAAGGCGAGCGCGGACCGCCTCGAAACCCTGACGCGCGACCTCGTGAACCTGAGGGAGGAGTCCGACTCGCTGAGGGCCCAATACGAGGCCGAAAAGGCTTCGATAGCGGCTGTCCGGTCACTCAGGGAGAAAATGGAACGCGCTAAGGCCGAAGCCGAAAAAGCCGAACGTGAATACGACCTGAGCAAAGCGGCGGAACTGAGGCACGGCGTCATGCCCGAGCTCGCGAGGCAGCTCCACGAAGCCGAGGGGGCCGCGACCGCGAACGGAGGCAAAAAACTGCTCAGGGAAGAGGTCACGGAGGACGAGATCGCGTCGATAATCTCGAAGTGGACCGGCATACCGGTGACGAAGCTGGTAGAGGGCGAGAGGGAAAAGCTGCTGAGGCTGCCGGATATCCTGCATTCGAGGGTAGTCGGCCAGGATGAGGCGGTCAGGCTCGTGTCGGAGGCGGTGCTCCGCGCCCGTTCCGGCATAAACGACCCTCGGCGCCCGATAGGGAGCTTCATCTTCCTGGGGCCGACCGGAGTAGGCAAGACGGAGCTGGCCCGCACTCTGGCGGAAGCGCTGTTCGACTCCGAGGAAAACATGGTCCGCATAGACATGTCGGAGTACATGGAGCGGCACGCGACGTCGCGCCTGATAGGGGCGCCTCCCGGCTACGTGGGGTACGACGACGGGGGGCAACTCACGGAGGCCGTGCGGCGCAGGCCGTATTCGGTCGTGCTGTTCGACGAGATAGAAAAAGCCCATCCCGAGGTGTTCAACATCCTTCTCCAGATATTGGACGACGGGCGCGTGACGGACAGCCACGGGCGCACCGTCAGCTTCAAGAACACCGTCATAATAATGACCAGCAACATAGGCGCGGGCGCGATAGCGGGAGGGATATCCCCTGACGGGGAGATAGGCGGGCAGGCGCAGGAGGCGGTGATGCGCGAGCTCAAGACCAGCTTCAGGCCGGAATTTCTGAACAGGGTGGACGACGTCGTCCTCTTCAAGCCGCTGAAGCTGTCCGAGATAGAGCGCATAGTGTCCCTCGCGATCAAAGGGGTCGCAAAGCGCCTCGCGGAGCGCGACATCTCGCTGGATGTCACGGAAGGCGCCATGTCGGTCATCGCCAAAAACTCCTACGACCCGGTGTACGGGGCGCGCCCGATAAAGCGCTACATACAGAGGAACATAGAGACGCAGATCGCCCGCGAGCTGATACGCGGCGAGGTGTCGGACGGCGGCAGGATAACGGTCGAAAATCAGGGAAACGACGTGATAGTGCGCGTCTGATGCAAGGTTCTTGGACCTCACGTAGGGGCGTATCGCATACGCCCCCGTTTGGTATGGACACATCCCTGTTCGGCGAGGCATACCCCCCGTTCGGCGCGGGGATATTCCGGTTCGGTGGAACGCGCCTCAGACCGCTTCGGTTTTTTCCATCGCGGCGTCACCGTGTATCTGCCTGAGCATCGCCACGCAGATTTCCAGGGCGCGCTTGCCGTCGCTTAGGCTCACCAGAGGCTCGCTGCCTTCGCGGACGCACCTCACGAAATCCTGGAGCTCTAGCTTCAGCGGCTCGCGCTTCGGGAACACCGGATGCTCCACGACCTCGACGAGGCCCCGGCCCTGCTGCTGGACGCAGTGGTGAAGCGTCACGTCCTGCGTCTCATAATTGACCATGAGGTATCGCTCCGGCTCCGTTATTTCGAGCGTGCGCATACGCTTCTCGGTGACGCGGCTCACGAGTATGTGGGCGATCGCCCCGTTTTCGAAACGTATCTGGGCGGACGCCACGTCCTCGTGGTTCGTGCAGACGCAGCGGCCCATCGCCGAAATGTCCGCTATCTCCGAGCGAACTAGCGAGAGTATGATGTCCACGTCGTGGATCATCAGATCGAGAACCACGCCGACGTCGCCTATGCGGGGCGAAAATGGCCCGGCGCGGCGGGACTGGATGAAGATGGGGTCGTGCACCATCTCTTTTATGTGCTGCACCGCCGAGTTGAAGCGCTCGATATGCCCCACCTGCAGCACCAGATTTCTGTCGCTCGCTATCCGAAGCAGTTCTTCGGCCTCTTCGGTGCGCGCGGTGACGGGTTTTTCTATGAGGAGGCTCACGCCCCGCTCCATCGCCTTTTTCGCCACCTCGAAATGATTCACGGTCGGCACCACCACGCTCAAAGCGTCGGGGCGTGTTTCGTCGAGGAATCGGCCGAGATCGGTGTAAGCTTGAACTCCGAGGTTTTCAGCGACTTCGAGCGCTCTATCTTCGTTAGTGTCCACCACGCCGACGAGGTTCGCTCCAAGTATCTCAGTGTAGACCCGCGCGTGATGGACCCCGAGGTGCCCTACGCCGACCACTCCTACTCTGACGTCTTTCATTTGAGAACACGCACTTCCCTTCCGTGGGCTTTGTATATTATCATTATTCTCACGCCGCGAGCTGATATTGTGGCATAAATTTCATCGGAAGCGAATCGCTTGTCATCTGCCGTACTTCAATATCCTCCGCAGATGCCCCACCAGAAAAAGGCTCCCGCAGCACAGGACAGCCCCGCTATGCCCGACATCAAGCGACGCTTCCTCCAGCGCCTCCCATGGGTCTGGATAAACGCCCTTGACCGCGATTTGCGACCGGGCCGCCATCCCCGCAATGTCCGAGGCACTCGCCGACCTGTCCATAGGAAGTTCGGCGCAATACATCGGAGCCTTTAGCTTTTCCAGAGCGCCCAGCATTTCGGATATGCCCTTGTCCCGCATCGCCGCGAACACGACGGCGCCGACCGCGATTTGACCGCTCGCTGCGGACAGGCAGGACAGAGACGAGACGAGCGCGCGCATCGCGTGTTCGTTGTGCGCCCCATCCAAAATGACGATGGGACGCCCATGCCGTATGACAGCCTCCATCCTGCCGGGCCAGTCGATGCCAGCAAGCCCGCGTCTTATCGTCTCCGGGTTTATGAACGAAAGGCAGGGAAGCTTGTTTTTCAAAACCAAAAGAGCGGTGACGGCTCTTGCCGCGTTATACGCCTGATGCGCGCCGATGAGCGGGGTGAAAAGCCTTTTTATGCCGTATCGGCCCGTTTCGCCGATTTCGCCCCCGTCTGCTTCGTATGAAAAAACCGTGCCTTCTAGGGTGCATTCGATATCTGACGGGCGGGCTATACTGTCCAGTATGTGCGGCACAGCGCCGGCCGTTTCGCACGCGCCTAAAAACAACGGTATCAGCGACTCGTCGTCTCCGGCGTAAAAAGCGTCCGCGCCATTTCGGACTGCGGCGAACTTCTCCATCGCGATAGCTTCGAGGGTCGGCCCGAGGTACTGCATGTGGTCCATTCCGATAGGGTTTATCAATGCCGCGCCGGAACGGCAGGCCGTCGTGGCGTCGTACCTTCCGCCCATGCCCGCTTCGATCACCGCGATATCGACGGCCGCCTCTTTCATCATCACAAGGCAGACTGCGGTGAAATGCTCGAAAAAACTCGGCCTGTCGGAGCCGAGCCCGCGATCCCGCAAGACGGCGCCGCGAACGCGCTCCCATGCCGCGCGCCAATCTCCCGCCGACAGATGCCTGCCGCCGATTCGGAGCCTTTCCTGAAGGGAGACTAGGTGAGGGCTGGTGTAAAGGGCGGCTTTCATCCCACCGGCTAGGAAAATCGCCTCAAGCGCGGCTGAGGTCGAACCCTTGCCGTTCGTCCCGAGCACCTGAATGGAGCGAATGTCTTCATGAGGATTGCCCAACAGCGCCAGAAGCCTAGATATGCGCTCTTGCCCCGGGCGGATGCCGGCGCTCGAAAAACCCGTCATCTCGCCGGTCAGCATCTCAAATTCGCCGAAATTATCCAAGCCGTCCAAAAAACGCATTTTTTGGAATTTTATCCGTCCTGCGGGTCAGGCCTCTAAAAGCCCTTCGATGTTTTCGCCGAGGCGCCGCGACCTCGCCTCCAATTCGGCCATCGCGGCTCTGGTCTGCTCCACCACTTCTGGGGGGGCTTTTTCGATGAAATTTTCGTTCCCAAGCTTGCCCCGTATCCTGTTCATCTCCAAAGCGAGCTTGCTCTGCTCGTCTCGAAGCCTGGACACCTCCCTTTCGACATCCAAGAGGTCCCCCACCGGGAAGGACAGCTCCCAATCCCCGGAGACGGCCGCGATGGACCTGGGGGGTCTGGGCGAGCCGGGCGCCCGCAGCTCCACATTCGCGACCTTCCCCATCAGCGACATCAGATCGGCGTTTTCCCGAACGAGCGGGGCCTTGGATTCGTCTTTGAGCAAAAGGGACATCATGGGCGCCATCTGCTGGGGGGGCAGCTTCATCTCGGCCCTCAGGTTGCGCATCGAGCGTATTATGGACTGGATATAGTCCATGTCGGACTTTACGCCGAAGGCGCGGGGAATATCCGCTGGGACTGGCCAATCGGCGCGCCCGATTATTTCGCGTCCGAACGCGAAAGCTTCCCACAGCTCCTCGGTCACGAACGGAATTATCGGATGCAGGAGCTTCAGCGTGTCTTTGAACACACAGCAAAGCACAGACTGCGCGGCGCGCCTGCGGCCGGGCCCCTCGTCCCCGCGAAGCGCCGGTTTCGACATCTCTATATACCAGTCGCACAGCTCCCCCCAGACGAAATCGTACATGCCCCTTGCTGCTTCGCCGAAAAAATATCCGTCCAATAGGGACTTCATCCCCGACGACATGTCAGACATCCTAGCAAGCACCCATCTGTCGTGAAGCCTGAGATGCTCCTCTGTGCCGGGTTCGAGCGGTTCGGCGGCGATATCGGCGTCATCAAGGTTCATGAGGGCGAAACGGGCGGCGTTCCAGAGCTTGTTCAGGAAGTAGCGGTATGTCTCTATCCTGCTCTCGGACAGGAAGATGTCGCGCCCCTGCAAGGTGAGGGCCGCGAGCGTGAAACGAAGCGCGTCCGCCCCATGGCTGTTTATTATGACGAGCGGGTCGATCACGTTGCCATTCGATTTGCTCATCTTCTGCCCATGCTCGTCGCGCACCAGAGCATGGATGTAGACGTGGCGGAACGGCGGTTCCTTCATGAATTCCAAGCCCATCATTATCATGCGGGCGACCCAGAAGAAGATGATGTCAAAACCGGTGACCAGCACGGACGTCGGGTAAAAAGCCCTCAGCTCTTCGGTGTCGTCGGGCCAGCCCATCGTGGAAAACGGCCAGAGCGCGCTCGAAAACCAAGTGTCCAGCACGTCCTCGTCCTGCCTCAGGCTCTTCGAGCCGCAATGGCGGCACTCGGAAGGGTCGTCCGCCGAAACGGTGACGCCGCCGCAATCCCCGCAATACCACGCCGGTATGCGGTGCCCCCACCATAGCTGGCGGGATATGCACCAGTCCCTTATGTTCTCCATCCACTGGTAATAAGTCGCGGCCCACTGTTCGGGGATGAAGCTGATGTCGCCTGCCTCAACCGCCCTGACGTCCGCTTCCGCGAGCGGCTTCGTTCGTACGAACCACTGTTCGGATAGGTAAGGTTCGATGACGGTGCCGCACCTGTAGCAGTGCCCCACGGAGTGCTTGTGCTCGGTTTCGCCGGCAAGCAGGCCCTCTGCGCCCAAGTCCCTGACGATCGCCTCCCTTGCCTCGAACCGGCCCATGCCCGCGTAGGCGCCGGCTTCCTTGGACATCGCCCCCTTGCCGTCGATGACCTGCGTGAACTCGAGGCCGTGGCGAGTCCCCACGAGAAAGTCGTTCGGGTCGTGGGCGGGGGTGATTTTGACCGCCCCGGTCCCGAACTCCGGATCGACCATGTTGTCCTCGACGACGGGGATGACGCGCCCGACCAAGGGCACAACCACCCTGTTGCCTATCAGATGCCTGTTGCGTTCGTCCCTCGGGTGCACGGCGATCGCGGCGTCGCCTAGTATCGTCTCGGGGCGGGTTGTCATGACCGTTATGCCGTCCCCGCCGCCGCCCTCAAATTTATAGAGGACCCCGTAGAGCTTCCCGTCGAGCTCCCTGTGGTCGACTTCCAGATCCGAGAGGGCCGTCAGGCATCGGGGGCACCAATTTATGAGATATTTCCCCCGGTATATGAGGTCTTTTTCGTACAGCCCGACGAACACCCTGCGAACGGCGCGGGACAGCCCCTCGTCCATAGTGAACCGCTCTCGGCGCCAGTCGCAGGACGCCCCCAGTTTCTTGAGCTGCCCTATTATGCGCGACCCGTACTCTTCCTTCCACTCCCATACGCGGGAGACGAACGCCTCCCGCCCCAGCTCGTGGCGGTTTTTCCCCTCGCCCGCGAGCGCCCGCTCGACTACGTTCTGCGTGGCGATCCCGGCATGGTCGGTGCCGGGCATCCAAAGCACATTGAAGCCCTGCATCCTCTTCGCACGGCATAGTATGTCCTGCAAAGTGCAGTCGAGCGCGTGCCCGAGGTGAAGCGAGCCAGTCACGTTGGGCGGTGGGATCACTATGCTGAAAGGGGCTTTGCCCGACAGGGGGTCGGCCTCGAATATGCCGTCCTCCAGCCATTTGGCGTACCATTTATCCTCTATTGGACCCGGATCGTAGCTCTTCGCCAGATCCTCAGCCCTCAAACGCGCGCACTCCATGAAAAAAGCCTCCCAATACCGAATGAATCAAAAAGCATCAAGCTTTTGGATGATTTCGAGCATCGCCAGCCTCAGGCCCTCGGCAGAGGCGTCGTTTTTCCCCTCGGTCACGATTGGCGGCAGGATCGAGACGAGCCCGCCCCTCACGTATTTTTCATAATAAGCCTTCAAGCGGCCCCTTGGGACCTTGTCGCCCTTCGTGAACACGATCATCCTGGCTATGTCGTGGCTGTCGAGCCATTCGGTGAGGTCTCCGTCTCCGGCAAGGGGGCCGTGCCTGAAATCGATCAGGTGGACGGCAAAAGATATGTTTCGCGAGCCGGAAAAATAATGGTTCGCCAGCGCCCACCACTTCGCTTTTTCGTCCCTGCCGCGAGCCGCGTAGCCATAGCCCGGCATGTCCACGAGGCAGAATGTCTTTACGTCTCCGTCCGACCCGGGCGCGCAAATCTTATAAAAATTGGCGCTCCTCGTCTTGCCCGGCTTCGAGCTCACGTACGCCACTTTTTTATGAGTCCTGCCGAGGAGCGAATTTATCAGAGTGGACTTGCCCACGTTCGACCGCCCCAGAAAAACCACTTCCGGCATTTCGGGCTTGGGGAGCTGAGAGCCGTTGAACGCCGTGCAGACGGTCTCGTGCCTCCAGCAGGTCACCGAGTCCCCTTCCCCGCCAAGGCTAGGCTGAACACCTCGTCCACGTTGGAGACGAAGGTGAACGTCATGCCGACCCTCGCCCACTCTGCGAGCTCGTCCACATCCACGCTGTTTTCCTTTGGCAGTATCACAGAGGTGATGCCGTTGCGCTTCGCCGCCAGCACCTTTTCCCGCACCCCCCCTATCGGGAGCACGGTCCCGCGCAGGGTTATCTCGCCCGTCATCGCTATCCTGGAATTTATCGGGCGCTCGCTCAGCGCCGAGAGCATCGACAGCGCCAATGTAACCCCTGCGGAGGGCCCGTCCTTCGGTATGGCGCCCTCGGGGACGTGCACGTGGATGTCCGTCTTTTCCCACTCGATCTTAGTCAGCCGGTATTTCGCGGAGCAGGACCGCAGATAGCCCAGCGCCGCCTGAGCCGATTCCTGCATTATGTCCCCCAGGTTGCCGGTGAATATCACCTTGCCGGTTCCCTTCATTATAGCAGTCTCTATCACGAGCACGTCGCCTCCGGCCTCGGTCCATGCAAGCCCCATCGCCGCGCCTACCGAGTCTTTTCTCGGAAGCCTCGCCTCGTGCAGCTTGGGGGCGCCCAGATAGCCCTTCAGCGACGACATGGAGACGGACACGCTCTTCGGGCTTTTCTTCCCGCCCTCCGACTCGTTTACTATTTTAGCGGCGATCTTGCGCGCGACGCGCGACAATTGCCTGTCGAGGCCCCTGACCCCGGCTTCCCTCGTGTATTCCGATATTATTTTGTTCAATGTCCTGTCCGAGATTTTCACGTTGAATTTATTCAGGCCGTTTTCTTTAAGCACTTTCGGCAACAGATGCCTAGTCGCGATATGCAGCTTCTCCTCCGCGACGTAGCCCGGTATGGAGATGGTCTCCATCCTGTCGAGCAGGGGGCGCGGGATCGTGTGGGTGACGTTGGCCGTCGTTATGAACATGACCTGGCTGAGATCGAAGGCCACTTCGAGGAAATGGTCGGTGAAATCGCGGTTCTGTTCGGGATCGAGGACCTCGAGCAGCGCGGACGACGGGTCCCCCCTGAAATCCGTGCCTACCTTGTCGATCTCGTCCATGAGCATGACCGGGTTTCTAACCCCGGCCTGCTTGAGTTTTTGAATTATCCTGCCCGGCAGAGAGCCTATATACGTCCTTCGGTGTCCGCGTATCTCGGCTTCGTCCCTCATGCCGCCTAGCGAGAAGTTGACGAATTTCCGATTCAGGGCGCGGGCTATGGACTTTCCGAGCGACGTCTTCCCGACGCCCGGCGGCCCAACAAAGCACAGCACCTGCCCTCTGCGCTCCTCGGTGCCTTTGAGCCGCTGCACCGCCAGAAACTCGAGTATGCGCTCCTTTACCTCGTCGAGGCCGTAATGGTCCTCGTCCAAGACCGACTTGGCGATCCCGATGTCGAGCCTGTCCTGCGATTTTTTCCTCCACGGCACGTCCACGAGCCATTCGATGTACGTCCGCGACACGGTCGCCTCCGCAGACATCGACGGCATTTTTACCAGACGCCCCAGTTCGGCAACGGCCCTTTTCTCGACGTCCTTCGGCATCCTCGCTTTTTTGATCTTCGCGAAAAGCTCGTCTTGCTCGTTGGTAGCGTCAGGCTGCCCCAGCTCCGCCTGTATCGCCTTGAGCTGCTCCTTAAGGTAATACTCCTTGTTGTTGCGCTCGATCTCACGCCTGACCCTGTCGTGTATCGAGTGCTCCATCTCCAGAAGCTCCGTCTCGCGCATCAATATGCGCAGCAAGCGCTCCATGCGGTCTTCGGGGTTGATTATCTCGAGGAGCTCCTGCCGCTCGGAGAGCTTCACCTGCACGTGGGAGGCTATGATGTCCGCGAAGAGAAACGGGTCCTCGACGCCGGAGAGCGAAAACGCTATCTCTATCGGAAGTTTCGGGTGGAGGTTCACATATCGCTCGAACTGCTCCAGGACCGCGCGCCTCAAAGGCTCGGAGCGGGGCGACGGGTTGTCCTCGCACGTCACCTGGACGACGTCCGCCGCGAGGTAGTCCCCCGCGTTCATGTACTCGTTCGCGCGCGCCCTGGAAGTCCCCTCTATCAACACCTTCGTGGAGGCGTCGGGCAAGCGGACCATCTGGATGACCCGGCACATCGTCCCCATTGTATAAAGCTCTTCCGGCGCCGGATCCTCGGACGCGTTGTCTTTTTGGGCCACCACCAGCAGGTTCTTGTCGCTTATCGAGGCCTCCTCGATGCTTTTCAGGGAGCGCGGGCGCCCGACGAAAAGAGGCGCTATCACGCCGGGGAAGATTACGACGTCTCGAACCGGCAGAACAGGGACGATCGGCATCAAGCGACCTCCCTGGATGTGCGCTCGGCCACCTCGGGCTCGCCGATTCCGTTGATGAAGCCCTCTGTTATGGTTATCCTGCCTATCCTGGCGCTTCGCGCCGGCAGGTCGAACATCATGTCTATCATCGAGTTCTCGAGGACGCTGCGCAGACCGCGCGCCCCGGTTTTTTGGGCCATAGTGAGCTTGGCGATGGCGTCGAGCGCCCCGTCCGTGAAAACGAGCTCGACGTCTTCGAGGGAGAATATCCTCTGATACTGCTTCGTGATGGCGTTTTTCGGCTCGTGCAGTATCCGCACCAAAGTGCCGTGGTCGAGCGAATCCATGGGGACGAGCACCGGAAGGCGGCCTACGAACTCCGGGATGAACCCGTAGGACGTCAGGTCGGTTGGCTGTATCTCTTTCAGTACGTCCCTGTCCTCCGAGGCGGAGTTGCTCACCAGCTCGCCGCCGAAGCCTATGGTCTTTTTGTTCACCCGGCGCGCTATTATCCCATCGAGGCCGTCGAATGCCCCCCCGCAGATGAAAAGGATGTTTTTGGTGTCTATCTGGACAAAATCCTGATTGGGGTGCTTGCGGCCGCCTTTCGGCGGCACGTTCGACACGGTCCCTTCCAGTATGCGCAACAGCGCCTGCTGGACCCCCTCGCCCGACACGTCCCTCGTGATGGACTGGGATTCCGATTTGCGGGATATCTTGTCTATCTCATCGACGTAGATTATGCCGTGTTCGGCAGCCTTGACGTCATATTCGGCGGCCTGAAGGAGGCGGACCAGGATGTTTTCGACGTCCTCCCCCACGTACCCGGCCTCGGTCAGCGTCGTGGCGTCCGCCATCGCGAACGGGACTTTCAGGTAGTTCGCGAGGCTCTGCGCGAGGAGCGTCTTCCCGCATCCGGTAGGCCCCAGCAGGAGCACGTTGTTCTTAGGCAGCTCGACGTCGTCCTTCCCAGGGGATGAGAGCGAGCGAATCCGCTGATAGTGGTTGTAAACGGCCACGGAGAGGACTTTTTTCGCCCTCGTCTGACCGACTACGTACTTGTCGAGATAATCCTTTATATCTTGCGGCTTCGGAAGCTTCTCTCGGGATGTCGGAAGAGTCTCCGCCGGTGGGCGCGGGACTTCCATCTCGTCGCGTATTATCATGTTGCAGAGCTGAACGCAGTCGGTGCATATATACGCGCTGGAACCAGCTATGAGCTTGGGGACTTCGTCCTGGCTCTTTCCGCAGAAAGAGCAGCGAACCTTCCTCTTGCGCCCGTCGCCGTTGTTGTCATAAGGAAACATCGTCAATCCTCCTTCCAGCAGGACACGAGGCTATCTCTTTCGGATCACTTTGTCGACCAGCCCGTATTCAACGGCTTCTTCTGGCGACATGAAAAAATCGCGGTCCGTATCGCGCTCTATCCTGTCCATCGGCTGGCCCGTGTGATGCGCCAGAATTTCGTTCAGCATTTGCCTCGTCCTCAAAATTTCATCCGCCTGAATCTTTATGTCGACCGCCTGCCCTCTCGAGCCGCCGGTCGGCTGGTGGATCATCACCCGGGCGTTTGGCAGGGCTATGCGTTTGCCCTTGTCCCCTCCGGCAAGCAAGACGGCGCCCATGCTGGCGGCCTGCCCGGTGCAGATCGTGGACACGGGGCATTTTATGTACTGCATCGTGTCGTATATGGCGAGCCCCGACGTCACGACCCCGCCCGGGCTGTTGATGTAGAGGAACACGTCCCTGTCCGGGTCCTCGCTCTCCAGAAAGAGCAGCTGCGCTATCACGAGGTTCGCCATGCCGTCCTCTATCTCGGATCCGATGAATATTATCCTGTCCTTGAGCAGCCTGCTGTATATGTCGTACGATCTCTCGCCACGCCCCGTCTGTTCGACTACGATGGGCACGAGGTACGACGCCGGGCTCATTCTCTCCTCGGTCATGATGACGCACCCGGCGCTTCCGCCTCGGCAAGCCCGTGATCTTCGACGCAGTTATCGTGGCCTTCGTGATCATGGCCTTCATGTTCGTGGCCGTCCTCATGCACGTGCTCCGGAGGCGACGTCTCCGTCACCTGCACCAGCGACGCGAGATGCTTCATCGTGTTCCTGCTCCTCACCCTCATGGCAAGTGCGGCGAACTCCTGCTGGTTCTTGCCGATCCGGTCGGCGAGCTCCTGGGGGTTGACCCTCATCCCCGCAGCCACTCTGATTATCTCCTCGTTGATCTCGTCGGACGTGAAGGTTATGTCGTCCCTCTCCGCGAGTGCGTCGAGAACCAGCGAGTTCCGGACGATCTCTTCGGCGTGTTTTTTGAGGTTGCCGTCGAATTCCTCGACGCTCAGGCTGTTGTTCTTCAAATAGTCGTCGAGCGACTGCTTCAGATCCTGCCGAAGCCTGCCGTCCTGGTCCCGGCGCATGGAGAGGTACTGCCTCTCTATCATGCTCTCCGGTATGTCAACCTCCGCGGCCTCCGCAAGGGCTTTCAGCGCCGACTCCTGCAGGGTGGCTTCGCTTCGCGTCGCGGCGTTTTCCTCGAGCTGCTTTCTTAGCTCGTTTTTCAGCTCTCCGACGCTCTGATACTTGCTGCGGGATATCTCGGATATGGATTCGTCTGTAGCCTCCGGCACGACCCTTTTCATGAAGTTGAGTATCTCAAGCTCGTAGCGAACCGTTTTGCCGGCCATCCTTGGATCGGGGTAGTCGTCTTCCAGCTTTATGTCGAAAGACAGCTCCTCGGCCGGTTTGTGCCCGATGATAGCCTCAGCGATGTCCTTCCTCACGCTGGCTAGGAAGATCGTGTTTTTTTTGCCCTCCTCCAGCTCCTTCAACTCCCCGTCCTTCTGAACCGAATACGTGGAATAGAGCGCTTCGACGATATCGTCCGGTTCCGCCGGGCGGTCGTCCGAGACCGGCTCGAGGCGGGCGTTTGACTCCAAAACCTGCCGCAGCCCCTCCTCCACTTCGCCGTCGTTTACGGAATAGACTACTTTTTCAGCGGCAAGCGACGGTATGTCGGGAAGCACCACTTCGGGGCGCACCTCGAACGTAAATTCGATGTCCAGCGGAAGCCCCTCGGACAGATTTCCAAGCTTTAATTTCGGCTCGGTTATGAGGCTGAGGTCGTATTCTGCCACGACGTTCTCGATGGCCTGGCTTGCAAGGCGCTCGATCGCCTCCCTGTAGATGGAACCCTTGCCGAGGTAGAGCTCCAGGGTTTTTCTCGGGACGCGCCCCTTGCGAAAGCCTTTTATATTCGCCTTGCTCGACAGATCGCGCACGGTCCTGCCGACCGCGCCGTCGACCTCGCCCGCCTCGTATTCTGCTTTGACAACTATAACGTTTTTTTCCTGGGAGAGTATCTCCGACTTCAAACGCTACAACTCCTTTCGGGCTACCAATTCACACACTAACCCTTCTATTCTATCAACAAAAGCAAATCCCGTCCATACGGACGGGATCTTCGCCGTGATTTTTGTCGAGACGCCTCGGTTACGGGGCCGTCACACAATCCAACTGTTGACGCTGGTTACGGCCATCCTTCTGTCATAGTCCGAAAAGACATGCTTAGTATACTCGTACGAGCGGTACGCCATCAGATACGTGAACGACACGGGCACGTCCCCCAGCCAGCCTTCGATCTGCCTGTACTGGTACGTGACGTCCATATTCCCCGGCCCCGCGACCGTTACGTCGTTATAGCGACGCGGCGATCTCGGCGGGAGAAACTGCCTGTCAACCCCGTAAACGTATGCTGATTGGTGTGCCACATCCTGAACTGCGCCGGATCGCGATACTGATTTGATGTTCATCCTTGACCACTCCAATTCGTTCCGTCTTGGTCCCTGTCATCATCATTATCGGCCGAAGTCAAAATAAACTTGTTACAATTATTATAAGTCGTTTCTCGAATTTGTCCATTGCCGATGGCGCATAAAAGAACAAGGGATATTTCTTTGGCCCATGCTTCAATAAATATAGTATTATGATATTATGGGATCATGGCCTCAAGCGGACTAAAATACAGCACATTGGAGGTAACAGCATGGCATCGCAGGATTCCGCCATTTACCCGGCGCCGCCCGAATACAACGCTTTCAAAAAAAAGATGCAGGACCTTACCGGCATAGATCTCGACGCATACAAATACCAGATACACCGCCGCATCCATATGCTGATGCAGAGGTGGGGCGTCAAGTCGTACGACGAATACTACAGGACCATAGCGAACAACCCGGACAAACTCCGCGAATTCCTCGACTACCTCACCATAAACGTGACGGAGTTCTTCAGGAACGCTAACAGATGGTGGGAGCTGAAGGACAAGGTCATCCCCCAGATATATAAAGAGCTCGGGCATCAGAGGATAAAGCTGTGGAGCGCCGCGTGCTCGACGGGCGAGGAGCCCTACTCCCTCGCCATACTGGCCATCGAATGCAAAGTGGCGACGCCGCAGCCGGTGCTGGCCATCGACATAGACAACGGCGTTCTGGCGAAAGCCCAGGCCGGGGTCTATCTGAAGCGGCAGATATCGGGCGCGCCGAGGGAATGGGTGCCGAAATACTTCACCGAAGTGGACGCGAACAGCGTCAAGGTAAAGCAGGAGGTGAAGGACAAGGTAAAATTCAAGCACATGGACCTGATAAAGGACAAGTTCGAGACGGGGTTCGACATCATCCTCTGCCGCAACGTCGTGATATATTTCGGGCCGGAGACGAAGGCCGCGCTGTACAAAAAATTCCTCGCCGCGCTGCGCCCCGGGGGCTATCTGATGACGGGCGCCACGGAGCAGATATTCGACCACAAGAACCTGGGCTTCGAGTCGGCCGGGCCGTTCCTCTACCGAAGGCCCCTGAAATAGCGGCGCTCGGCAGGGCGTGCCAAAAGGGCCCCGGCAACCCTCAGTTGCGAATGCGCCTTACAGGAAATCCCCTACAGGGATATCGGTCCAATCGGTCATCTGAGGAATTTTCAGCGAAATTGAGACAGTTCCCGGCGCCGCTATCACCTGATATACAGTGAGATCGGTCGTGGCGCCGAGATCCTCGATGCGGGTGTCCAGTATCTTTTTCATCCGCGAGACGTCGATGCTGCCTTTGAAGTGCTCCGCGAGGTTGAGCAGGTTCTGCCTTCTGGTGCGCGTGCGGAAAAATTTTTCGTCGTCCGGCTTCGGCAGCCCCCACGACGGCTCGGTGAAGTGGTTCGTGGCCACCATGAGGCCAGGGCGGCGCACCGAAAGCCTGCGCTTGACGTCGAACACGGGCCACTCGAAGCACCGCGAAGTCTGGTCGTCGGCGGCGCCTACGATGTACGCGAAGTTCGACCTGGTCGAATGGAAGAAGCTCTCCAACTGGTTCAAATCAGGCGAGTCCAGCAAAAACATGAAGAGCTCCGCGATGGCCGGCACCCTGTTATGGTACTGAAGCGCGCCGCCCGAGGGCTCCCCGTTGTTCAACTCGAGGAATATGCCGCGCTCGTTTATGCCGGTAGTCATGTATATCCCGCCGGGGTACCCTATCGACGCCGTCGCGAGCGACCCGTCTGCGGGATGGAACGCGGCGACGGTGAGGTATTCCCCCAGTTCCCTGAACCAGCCGAGGTAGTCGTAGTTCCTGCCGTAGACGAGGGCGCCAGAGGAATACTCTCCCCACACGGCGATCCCCGTGCAATGGGCGTTTTGAGACCACAGCCCGCCGGCCGCCAGGACCTCTGCCGCGTTCACCAGCAAAACCTTTCCAAAATCGAGGCCGCTCGTTTCGGCTATCCCGGACAGCACTTCTTTCAATTTATATGGGTAGTTCGCGTAAAAACCCTGCGCGATCGAGTCGAGGGAGTCGCGCGGCCTGCCGGCGGCGAGGACGAGCTCGCCCTCTATGGCCCTTTTATACATCCCATGCAGGGACTCCGAAGCGAGAGCCCCGTATTGGCGGCCCATCTCGCGCCACGTCCCGCGCAAGTCCAGCACGGTAAAATTTCCGAACTTCACGGATCTCCCGCCATCGAAATTCTGCGAGCCGCATTCGGTCGTATGAGAAGCCATTTTGCACCACCCCTAATTTGAATTATAACAAGACGCGGCGTTTTTTTCACCAGAAAATCAGTGTATCATTATCAGCATACGGACGAAAGGCGGGATCGGCTATGGAATCAGCTGGCGATATTGGCGGCGCGCTAAAGAGATACGCCGAGCTGCTGTCGGCGTCGAACGCCCGCGCCAGGCTCACTGGCCCGGCGGACCCAGAGGTCATTTTGGGCGAGCTGGTCGCGGACGCGCTCCACGCGCTCCCCTGGCTTGAAAAATTCCCCTCGGCCAGCAGATTCGCAGACGTCGGCACGGGAGGGGGGCTGCCCGGCATCGTGTGGGCGATATGCCGGCCGGATATGGCCGGCGTGCTGATCGACAGCGTTGGGAAAAAAATCTCGATCGTAAAAGAGATCGCGGAATCCCTGAATCTAAGCAACGTCACGGCGGTCAACGCCAGATCCGAGGATTTCGCGAGATCGGCCAGGGAATCCTTCGACATTGCGACCGCGCGCGCTGTGGCGGATGCCCGCGTGTTGGCTGAATACCTGTCGCCGCTCGTCAGGACAGGCGGCAGGCTGATCGCCTTCAAAGGCCGCAACGCCGCGAACGAGCTGGACGTCCCCGAGGCGAAATGGAAAATCCTGGGGCTGGGGCCCCCGTCGCTGGCGCGTTACAGCGTCATGGGCAAAGAGCTGAATCTGGTGATCTGGGAAAAAATATCCGAATGCCCCAAACGTTTCCCGAGGCGGCCCGGCGAGGCTCGAAAAAAGCCGTGGCACCAGCCCGCTTCTTGAAAGAAGCGAGACCGAAGCGCCTTGAGGCCTCCGCCCGCCGCTCACCGCGCGCGGTTTAAAATGCCTATCATCTTCGAGCCATCGACGTTGCCGCCGGAAATTACGACGGCAACGCGCTTTCCGCGAAGGTGCGCGCTGCCGGACAGCAAAGCGGCCACTGCCGTGCCTGCGGCGCCTTCGATGACCATGTGATGCTTTTCGTGGATGAGGGCCATCGCGCTCGCTATATCCCCCTCCGACGCGGCAACCACCCCATTTATGCTCTCCCTGATGAAACCGAACAGCTTGGCGGACGGGGAGCCACCCAACGCGTCGGCTATCGAGTCTAGCTCATCGTAGCGCGCGACTTTGCCGGCTTCCCACGCAAGCCGCCACCCGGGGTTGTTTTCGGCGGTCGCGCCCCACAATTCGACTCCCGGGCGCAGCGCCCGCGAGGCCACTGCGACGCCTGTCATCAGACCTCCGCCCGACAGTGGGCAGAAGATCGCGTCGATCTCGGGCTCGTCCTCGAATATCTCAAAGGCCAGAGTGCCCTGCCCCGCCGCGATATGCGCGTCCTCGTACGCCGAGACGAACGTCATCCCCTCTTCGTCGGCATATCTGAGGGCGGCCCGCTCCGTGTCGTCGTACGAAGCGCCGATCACCCGGAGGTCGGCCAATCCCCCTCCCAGCGCCAGCACAGCCGATTTTTTCGTCTCGGGGCAAGTTTCCGGCACGCAGACCACCGCTTTTATCCCCAGCCTCGCCGCGGCGGCGGCAAGCCCCTGCGCGTGATTGCCCGACGAAGCGGTTATCACTCCGCGGCGGCGTTCGTTTTCAGTCAGGGAATATACCTTGTTGATCGCGCCGCGTATCTTGAACGAATTGGTCGCCTGCCAGTTTTCGAGCTTCATGTACACTTGCGCGCCTGAGAGCTCCGACAGGTGGCGGGAATATTCGAGCGGAGTGCGCCGGGCTATCCCAAAGAGAATTTTCCGCGCCTCCAGCACGTCGGTTATGGAGGGCACGAGAAGCCCGCCGTCCGGTTTTTTGCGTCCGTCAATGCCCATCGGTATCACCAGTGCGCGTTGCGCGTTTTGACTCGTGGTCCAAGAGCCACTGCTTGCGCCACAGCCCCCCGCCGTAGCCGGTGAGCCCGCCGTCGTGTCCGATCACCCTGTGGCACGGCACGATTATCGAGACCGGGTTGCGATGGTTCGCCCCCCCGACCGCGCGAACCGCCTTCGGGCGCCCCAGCGCGGAGGCGATACTCCCGTAGCTGGAGGTGCGCCCGTAAGGGATGAGCAAAAGAGCCCTCCAGACGGACATCTGGAAATCGGTTCCCTTCAAGTCGAGCGGCACGTCGAACGCCCTCCGGCCGCC
>JAISQC010000010.1 GCA_031274465.1 Synergistaceae bacterium
TCCACGGCAATATCTCGCTGTAGACCTCTAACTCGCGTATCCTCCTTGCGATGAGCTGCGTGTATTGCGAACCGAAATCGAGTATGACGATGCCCCCGCTTTTTCCCGCTTCATTCATAATTGGATGGGTGGATAACCCGCACCTCCATATTTGTGAATTTATGCAAGCAAGAGTATGACATAAACGGCAAAAAAACGCGAGTGAAACGCGTATTTGTCCCGAGGCCGGTTGATTATTCCGCCGGCGATCTCAAAGCTGCCTTCGAACATAAAGAATTGATGTCTTCCCAATGATATGTAATGGTATATAATTGTATATAACGCTATTTTTCGTTTCCCGCAAATATTATACATATAAAAATCAGGAAGGGTTGATAAAAGATGAAGATTGCCGTTGGATGCGACCCAAACGCCACTGATTTCAAGGCGTCCCTGATCCCCGTCATAGAGGGGCTGGGGCATGAGGTGGTCGATTATGGCAGCGAGGACCCCATATACGCCAACGTTGCCATAGCCGTTGCGACCGACGTGGCCGCGAAACGCGCGGATCGCGGCGTGCTGATCTGCGGCACCGGCATAGGGGTGTCGATAGCCGCGAACAAGGTCGAGGGCGCATACGCGGCTTTGGTGACGAACATATACCAGGCCCAGCGCGCGCAGTTGTCCAACAACGCCAACATAATCGCGATGGGCGCCCAGGTCACCGGCATCGAGCTAGCCAAGTGCTTCGTCAGGGAGTATCTGTCGCTCACGTACGAATCTAATCCGAGGAGCGCCCCGAAGGTGGACAGAATAACCGAATACGAGAAGAAGGGCAAGTAGCCGTGGCCGATACGAAGGAAACGGTGAAAGAGCTAGAGCGCATAGCGTCGAGGTGCCGCCGCAGCGTCATCCGCATGGTGCGCAGCAGCGGCGCCGGGCATATGGGGGGCGCCATGTCGTGCATGGACATCGTCGCGGCGCTTTATTTCCACGCGATGAATGTGGACCCCGCTTATCCGAACAAGCCCGACCGCGACCGTTTCGTCCTGTCGGCCGGGCACAAGTGCATGGCTCAGTACGCCGCCCTCGCCGAACGAGGTTTTTTCGATTTTTCCGAGCTAGATACCTACGGCAAGCTCAACACGAAACTGCCGGGGCACCCCGACATGCACAAGCTGCCCGGCGTGGAGGCCAACACCGGCGCGCTGGGGCACGGCCTTTCCATATCGGTCGGAATGTCGTTGGGGCTCAAGCGCTCGCATCCCGGCGCCAGGGTGTTCGCCGTCATGGGTGACGGCGAGCTTCCCGAGGGAAGCAACTGGGAGGCTGCGTCGGCGGCTTCCCATTACGGGCTGGACAACCTCACCGTCTTTGTGGACGACAACGGCCTGCAGATCAGCGGCCGGACCGTTGATATCATGAACATGGAGCCGGTTGGCGCGCGTTTTGCTGCCTTCGGCTGGGCGACGAAGGACATAGACGGCAATGACATGTCCGAAGTCGTGGAGGCTTTGGAGAAACTGCCGATCGAACGCGGCCGCCCAACCGCCGTGATCGCCCACACCGTAAAGGGCAAGGGGCTGAGTTTTGCGGAAGGCAAAGTTTCCTGTCATTACTGGAAACCCAAGGAGGACGAATTGCTGCAGGCGGAGAGGGAGCTAGACGAAGCCGTAAAAAGAGGGGGGGCGGCGTGATGGAGGCCAAATATTCGGACCCTCGCAAGGTTTTCGGCGCGGCAGTGCACGAGGAGGCGTCACGCAACCCGAACATCGTAGTGCTGTCGGCTGACAGCGGCGGCAGCTCGGGGCACGGCGACTTCAAAAATCAATACCCCGACAGGTATTTCGAGTTCGGCATCATGGAGCAGGGCGTGGTCGGCATAGCGAGCGGCCTCGCCACGACTGGACTCATCCCGGTTTTCTGCGCCATAGCCCCCTTCGTGACCTCCAGGCCGTTCGAGATGTTCCGCAACGACGTCGGCTACATGAAGCAGAACGTCAAGATAGTAGGGCGCAACAGCGGCATATCCTACAGCGACCTAGGGGCGACCCACCACAGCCTCGAGGACTTCGCAATAACCCGCATGATACCCGGCGTGACGGTGCTCGCCCCGCAGGACCCGGGCGAGATAAAATCCTCCGTGCGGGCGATGTTCGAGCACTGCGGGCCGGTGTACATGCGCATAGGCAACGACCCGATACCGGAGTTGTTCCCTCACTCGCCGTTTGACATCGGGCGTGGCCGCGTGATTCGCAACGGGGAAGACGTGACTCTGATCTCGACCGGAACGCTCACCGGGTCCGCCATCGAAGCGTCGGAGATTCTTGTCGGCAGAGGGATACGAACGCTGCTGGTCGGGATGCCGACGGTGAACCCGATAGACCGGGATCTTGTGGTCGAATGCGCGAAGCGCACGGGCCGCGTAGTGACGCTCGAAGAGCATTATGTCATCGGGGGGCTTGGCACGTCGGTCCAAGAGGTGTTGAGCGAGGAGTTCCCGGTGAGGGTGAAAAAATTGGGCGTGCCGCACGCCTACGCTACGAGCGGCCCGTACAGGGAGCTGCTTTCGTACTATGGCCTGGATGCCGCAGGGGTTGCAAAATCCGTGGAGGAGTTCGTCGGCGCCAGCGGATAAATCACAGGTTCAAGACCCTGGGCGCTGCCCAGACCCGCCGGGGGGCTAGTCCCCCGAACCCCCTTTATTATATTTTCTTTCACCGTAAGGTGAAAGAAAATATTTGATGGGGGTCAAGGGGGTGAGCCCCATTGCAAGTTTGAGACAGAGCCTCAAGGTTCTGCCTGTGTTTTAGGGCATTCGGCACGCAGTTGACTTTTTGCGAAGTTAGGGGTAATCTGTGAACCGTAGTAAAGCTCGACTCGAAGAGGGTGATATTTTGAGCAGTGAATGGCGAATTTCATCTCAATGCTTGGCATGTCGCGGACGAAGCGTCTTTTCCTTCGCGAGTTACAACCCGTCACCGTCCAAACGACCTCGACCATCCAAAGCGTAACATCCCTTATAAAACATAGAGGGGGGCTATGATATGCGCCCAACCCTCGAATACCGGAAAAATTTTAAAAACGTATAGCTTGTGACGTCTTGAGGCGCGGCGCCCGCAAGGGGGCATCGTTTCAAAGCGCGTAGCTCGCGGCGGCCGTTGTGGTATTGGCGGCGCACGATGTTTTTGCTTTTCATCGCATTAAAATTTATTAATAAAGGTGGTTTTCTCGGTGCATGAGTCAAATGTGAAAATTGTAGATGTTTTGAATAGATTTTCAAAGACGACCATTGGGATAGTCGGGTTCGGGCATCTGGGGCATTCGCTTGCGATTCCGCTTGCGCGGAACGGATTTCCAAAAGACCGCCTCATGATATCCCACGGGTCAAGCGAAGCGACGCGCGAGCGCGCGAAAATGCTCGGTTTTGGCGAATGCCTGACCGACTCGTGCCATCTCATGAGCAACGCAGACGTGATAATAGTGGCGATCAGGCCTCAGGATGCGCTCGCTCTTCCGCGCTCAGGCGTGAAGCGCGCGGCCCTCGTCATTTCCTTCATGGCCGGCCTGCCCATCGACCTGCTCGAGATGGTCTTCGGCCAAGGCGCGAAGCGCATGATGTGCAGCGGGCCGGACACCATACTGTCAGGCAGGGGAGTGGCCGCGGCCTATCCGGCGGACGACAGGGCGATTGATGTCGTGCGGATGATGGGGATGCGGGCGATGAGCGTCGGTTCGGAGGAAGAACTCGATTCTTTCACCGTCGGCATCTGCATACCGCCCATTTTGCTGAATATCGCCGTGCGCGAGGAAGAAGTGCTTGGCGGCATGAAAAAGATGGAGTCAAGATACCCAGTGTACGGGCAATTGAGCGACTGGATGAGGGATGTCATGCGGGAATCCCCGAAGGATAGGGACGCCTGCCTTGAAAACGTCTCAACCAAGGGCGGCATCAGCGAGGCGATGACGAGCGCGCTAAAGTCGGGATCGACGTTCGAAGCCGCCCTCTCGCACGGGATGGAGCGCGGGCGCGAGATAACCGCCGAGGTGAGAAAAAACATACTGTTGCGACATGCGGCTAACCTTTAAAGAAACGCTGAATTGACGCCCGTTGCAGCCGGCATGTTATTTATT
>JAISQC010000034.1 GCA_031274465.1 Synergistaceae bacterium
CGCGCCCCGCGCCGCAAGAGCGGGGAAGTCGGCCTTCAAAGCGCTGCTCGACTCGGGACTGGCTATCCCAGCGCTGATAATCCTGCTATGGTGGCACGGTTCGAAGTCGGGCTGGTGGAGCCCATATATCCTCCCCGGCCCCGGAACGGTGCTGGATTCCTTGGTTTTTCTGGCCGAAACCGGCGAGCTTTCGAGAAACGTAACGGCAAGCGCCGCTCGGATAGCGAAGGGGTTTTCCGCATCCGCCGCCGCAGCCCTCGCGATGGCCTTCGCGTGCGGCGTCTGCAGACCGCTTTGGCGGCAAGTGTCGCCGACCGTCGAATTTTTGCGCCACATACCGCCGATGGCCACCATTCCCCTGCTGATACTCTGGTTTGGCATAGGGGAGCTCTCAAAACTGATGATAATCGCCATGGCGACTTTTTTCCCAATTTTCCTGAACACGGCCCAAAGCGTCTCGCAGTGCGACAAGAGGCTGATCGAGGTCGCTCGCGCGTTCGGGTATACCAGGGCACAGGAGCTGAGATACGTGGTGTTCCCCGCCTCGCTGCCCTATATTCTCACGGGGATGCGGCTCGGCCTGGGCTACAGTTGGAGGTCGCTCATCGCCGCCGAGCTCGTGGCAGCCTCGTCCGGGCTTGGATATATGATCTTAGGCGCAGAGCAGCTGTCGCGCCCGGACGTGATCTTGGCCGGGGTGCTGGTCATAGGGCTTCTCGGCTCTTCGATAGACATGTCGCTGTCGTATCTCGCGGCGCGGCTCGTTCCTTACGGGAATGCCTCCGATGGCGTGGTTTGAGGCTCAAGACGTAAGAAAGGAATACCCGTTTGGGGAATCCGTCAACGCCGCGCTGGACGGGTTCTCGCTGTCAGCCGGGCGAGGAGATTTCGTATCGATAATCGGGCGCAGCGGTTCGGGGAAGACGACTTTCCTGCGCGTCGTCGCTGGGCTGGCCGACAGGACGTCGGGCGAGATAACGTTCGGCGGATCGCGAAGCGCCCGCATAGGGATGGTTTTTCAGGAACCCCGCCTGATGCCATGGCTGACCGTCGAGGAAAACGTCCTCTTCGCGTATATGAAGCTGGGCGAAAGCGACATACCCAGGGCGCGCGCGGCGCGCCTCCTTGAAATGCTGGGGCTCTCCAAATACAAAGACGCCCGCCCGTCGAGCCTCTCCGTTGGCATGGCGCATCGCGTCGCGCTGGGGCGCGCTCTGTGCTTCGAGCCGGAGCTGGTCCTCATGGACGAGCCGTTCGCGTCGCTCGACTACATCACAAGAAGGTCGCTGCAGGGGGAGATATCAAAGCTCTATCTGGCGGGGGAGAAGACGTTTTTTTTGGTGACGCATGACGTCGACGAAGCGGTGGCGCTTTCGCGAAGGATCGTGATACTCGACTGCGGCAAAGCCCTAAGCGAGGTCAAAATCGATCTGGGCTATCCGAGGGAGCGCGCCGACCCGAATTTCGCCTCTACAGTCGAGCGGGTCATGTCGCTCATACCCAAATAGGCGTTGCCGGGGCGTGAGGCATGACGCCCGCTATTCACCGAGCGACTGCCCTATCACGGTCCAAATCTCGGGCTTTTCGAAGCCCTTCCGCCAGAAAGCCGCTCCCGCGAGGCCGAATTTTTTGACTAGGGCCATGCGCAAAGCCATGGAGCGCCCGTCCTCGACCCATATTTTGTAAGTTTTGTCATCCGAGACGTATTGAAAGTAATTCTGCCCCTTGTCGCCCAGCCACTGCATTGAGGCGCCGGCCTCTTCCAGCCTCAGATCGGCCGACGCCATCGACATCGTTCTAGCCTTGACCGATATCTTGCCCTTCTTGTTCTTCGTCTCGGCCCATTCCCTAGTGTAAAAGGGGGCGCCCATCAGCAATTTATCCGCCGGGACCTCGGCCAGCGTCCGCTGGACCCCGGCCTCAGTCCAAGGAAGCGACGCGGTCGAGCCGGCGCGGGGCGAGGAAGACCAATGCTCGTCGTAAGTCATCACGGCTATGTAATCGACGGCTTCGGCCAGCGCATGCCGCTCGTAAGCTTTCCCCCAACTGGAGGGGACCGGCAGATCCATCGTCACCAGAAGGCCGGAGGCGCGAGATGCGTCCGCGAATTTTTTGACGAAAGCGGTAAGCCTTGACGCGTCGCCGCCATCGACGTTCTCGAAGTCTATGTTTATCCCGTCGAACCCATAAAGCTTGGAATACGCGAGCATCCTCGCGATGAAATTGTTCTGGTGCGACGCGCTGGACAGAAATTTGGAGGTCCTGCCCTTGTCGAAGCCGTTCGAAACGAGGGCCCACACGCTGTAGCCCTTCGAATGAGCAGAAACCGCGTAGGGCCACGCCGCTTTGTTCGAGACGGTCCCGTCGTCGCCGGAGAGCGCGAACCACGTCGGAGATATGGCCTTTACCGTCGGCATGGCCTCCTCGGACGAGAGGTCGGGGTTGTATTTGATCACGTGATCCCATACCAGGCTGAACGGAGGGGTCAGCTCGGGGCGGGTGAAATCAGGGATTTTTATCCTGGCTTTTTCAGGCATCAGGGAGGCCGCCCCGACCACCAATATGTCGCCCGACGCGGGGGGCACTATTTTCCTCCGCGAGTCCACGAAAGCGCCGGTTATCCCGGTCACCTTCTCCATCCCGGTCATGTTGAAATAAACTCCCGAGTCGTTGCTGAGCGCGGCGAAATCGAGGTCGATCGCGGCGCCTCTGTTCGGCAGGAGGTCTTTCAGCTCGGGAAGCCCCAGCAGGTCGGCCGGGTTTTGGACGCGAGCCGTGAAATGGCCGCCTTCGTCGTAATGCACTGGGCATTTCATGTCGGCCAGCAGCTCGCTGGGTATCCACGCATCGGGCGGGATGCTTGAGTCCGCGTAGTCCCTTATTATGGCGAAATACGGCGTCCTGTTTACCTTGCCTTCCGAGACAAGGCGCTCTATCGGAAGACGCCGCGCGTTCTCCGGCTCGTCCTCCGCAGCCTGGGACGCAGGAGGGAGCAACGAGCCAACGGCGGCGAATGACAGAAACAACGCCGCAGCGGCAAGCCTCCGGCAGATAAGCAAGCTCAGCCCCCGAGGCTTTCTAGAGCCTTAGCGGCCACCGAATGGGATTCTGCCGAGCGCTGCATCTTTATCTCATCGATCGCTTCTTCGACCGCCTCCCGTAGCTCCGGAACCACGCGCCCCATTGCGGCCAGCATTCCGGCCACCGCGTCCCTCACTTCGGGCGCTCCGCTCGACGCGTGTTTTCTCGCCAAAAAAAGCGCGTTGTCGAAAAAACCGAATTCCATGTCGCGGCGCGGGCAGGTTGCCAATATCTCGGAGATCATCGAAAACCCGGCGGCGGATTCCTTCTCGTCCGAAGAGTCGGCCATCTTTGAAGCTATCCTCGTTTTATCCCTCATCTTTCGCCCACCTCTTTGGCGGAGTGTCCCAGGTTCAGCATCACGATCTCGGGGCGTCCCGCCGTTCGAACGGGCGGGCCCCATACTCCCGCGCCGCTGGTTATATAGTAGTTCGTCTTGCCTCGCTTATAAAGCCCGTAATGCTTTTCGTACATGAAAGCGACGATGAAATTGACCGGGAAGAGCTGCCCCCGATGTGTGTGCCCCGACACTTGAAGCGTGGCGCCGGCGGATTCCGCCTCTTCCAGCCCGAACGGCTGGTGATCCATGACGATGGTGGGCAGAGTCGGAGCGTCGGATTGAAGGGGCGGGGAAGACGCCGCGATCTCCTCGATGCTCTTCCTCTCGAAGCCCCGGAGGCTCGCTGACCTGTCGTCCCTGCCAATCAGAATCAACTCGCCGGACACGACAGCGGCCTCGTCCCGGAGCAATGTGACGCCGGCGCGCGACAGAAAATCGGACACTTGGGCATCACCGGCGTAGTAATCGTGGTTTCCCAGCACAGCCCACGCGCCGAGCCTCGATTTGAACGACGAGAGCGCCTCCGCTGCGGCGCTCATTCTCTCCGCATCCCTGAAAAAGCTCTCGTCGTCTATTGTGTCGCCGAGCAGCAGGATGATGTCGGGGTCCTGCGCGTTCGTCTTCTCCACTAGTTTTTTGAGGTATTTCGGCCCTGTCAGGCGGCCCAGGTGTATGTCGGACAGCAGGGCGATCTTGGTCGTTACGTCGCTCGGCGCCGCCGCAGGATCGGTTTCCGCCGGGATGTCTATCGCCACGACCACAGGAGTGTTCGCGTTCCACGCCCCAGCCAGCGTTATGGCGATGCTCGCCGCGAATATGGCGAAGACCGAGCACATCCTCACTCCCGGAGAAAATGGCGGCGGGTTGTGCGTGATGGCCACCACGCTGTTGAGAAGCCCGAAGGCGTCCGCCGCCACGCTCAGCAGGAAACCGTATATCATCGGCGACAGGTAGAGCGAGCCCATCAATATCAGAACGTCCGCCGCCGGCGCCGGCATTCGGTGCGCCAACAGCCGGCCGGCCGGGAAGCTCGCGGCGAACAGCAGGAACGCGACGCAAGCTATGGCGCGGACCGCCCCGCAACCGGCCAGCGTCATGAAGAGCCTTGCGAACATGTACGCGTTGATTATGAAATATATTCCGAAAACGGTTCCGAAGAACAGACCCACTTGATTGAAGCCCCCGTCTTTCACCTCTTGTCGCGGCAATTGGAGGTGATTAGTACAAAAATTTTAACACAGAACGCAAAAAAACGCGGCACGCAGCCGCAAATAATTATCGAATCTGCCAAATTACCGAACCAATTGCCGAAAACGCCGCACTCAGAACATGAAGCCCAAGAGCCGCCAGTCGGCCAGGAAGAACATGTAGCCGGTCTCAGCAAACGCGATTGACATGATTGCCGCATGCTCGAGCCAGTGATAGTCCGGATTGAGGAGTTTAGCCAGCAGCCTGAACCAAAGCCACGCCAGCAACAGGCCGCCCGCCAGTGGCGCCAGGAAGAGCGCTTTCACCTGATACGGCACGAACACGCGGAATTCGCTTCCGACGAGCAGTATCGACGCCAGCATCCCCAGCGCGTATGTTATCTGAACGGCGCAGAATATGGACGAAATCCCCCACAGCTCGGTGTCCGAGCGAAGCCCGCTCTCCCAAGGGAACTTGCCCTTGTTTATCGCGGCCCCGGCGAACGTTCCGAGGAAGGAGAGTGCCGCCGCCGCGAAAAAGCCCGCGATCATAGCCATCTGCCAATAATGGCTCTCGTAGGTCTTAAGCCTGTCGTACGTGTTTTCCACGCCCCCTATCACGGCAGCGCAGACGAGGCCGTCCGAGTCCCTTTGAAAAAACATGTACTCGTCCGATGGGGCGCCGTCTTCGCCGGCCCTGCGGAACAGATCGTCCGACCCTGCGGCGGGCACCCAGCGCGTGGGCGGGGCACCCTTCTTCCTCGTGTGCCTCACCGTCAGAAAGCTTTCGCCGAGTGACACCTCGATCTGATCGGAAAACATGCGCGACGCCTTCTCGGCGGTCGAGCGCGATATCATGTTGCTCCTGTAGAAGCCCCGTATGTCCGGATAAATGGCCGTCGCGCCGGACGGGCTCGGGGACCCGGCGTCCCCGGACGGCGGGAAAAAGCGCTTCACCACGGCGTCTGCCATCTCGCCGCTGAAATCGATCCCGGAGACGTTCGTCGCGAAGTACATGCCGAAATTTTTCTCCGGTATCAGCATCATGAACCCCGAATATCCCGGGATGTCGCAGCGC
Organism: Synergistaceae bacterium; assembly: GCA_031274465.1. Lineage (GTDB taxonomy): Bacteria > Synergistota > Synergistia > Synergistales > Synergistaceae > JAIRKI01. The sequence goes on from JAISQC010000034.1 coordinate 5,687, forward strand.
TGCTGGAGCGTGCGCAGCCCCGAGACGGGTTTTTCGAGGTAGCCGAGCCCCGTTCCGTTTATCTTGGGGTGCGGCGAAAAATGCCTCCGCATCATGCTGCCGGAGAACGTGCTGTTTAAGATGCGGCTCCTTCCCAAGGCGCCTCCGGCCAATTGCGCCGCCATGAAGCGCGCCATGTCGGCCGCAGTCGTGCTCATCCCAGTTGCCGGCAGATCGTAGCGGTATTCGTACGAGACCGTCCTGCCGCGCTCGTCGTACCCGGTCGCCAAATTTTTCATCTCAGCCTCGTTCGGCGAGAACGCGCTCGACGTCATGCCGAGCGGCTGAAAGATGTGCTTTCTTATGGCCGCGTCGAAGTTCAGCCTCGAATATCTTTCGATTATCGCGCCAAGGAGGGCGTACCCCATGTTCGATGGGCAATAGAACCTTCCCGGCGGCGCATAGCGCGCCGGGAAGGTCTTCCTGAGGCGCGCCGCGTACGCGAGCTCGTCGGCGGAGGTCGGCGCCGCTGTCTCGAGTTCCCTGTAATCCAGCCCGGAGGTGTTTGTCAGCAGGTGCCTCAAAGTTATCGGCTCGTCGAACGCATCGGGTATCTTCCATCTGCGAAGGTATATGTTCACGTCCTCGTCCAGGACGATCCTTCTCTGCTCCGCAAGCTGCATCACCGCCGAAGCGGTGACCGGCAGCGATATCGAGCCCGCCCTGAACGCGGTGCGCTCTGGGTCTACCTGGGTCCCCGAAGCGAGATCCTCCACCCCGTAGCCCCGCATATAGAGCGTTTCCCCGTTATGCACGGCCGCGAAGGACATGCCGGGTATCCGCCTCTCTTTCTGGACCCCTGCCAGAAAACCGTCTATGAAAGAGGAAAATTCCCTCTGCTCTTCGGTCGGCCTTCTTTGCGCGTTTCTCGCCGCAGCGCAGGCCTCGCCCAGAAAATGCGGCGCCGCGCAGAAAATTTGGAGGAATGCCGCCGCAAGCAGCAACCTGACGAAGATCTTGCTCCGCATGGCCGGGCGCCGCAATAAATTCCCCCGACTCGCCGCTCGCTTACGCCTGCTTCGCGCGGCGGCGGATGGATTTTTCCTTGAGCGCGCATTTTTCAAAAAACGCGCGGTCGAGGTTGACATAGCCATCCACGCAGGGTATCAGCCGGCCGATGTATTGCCCCTTGACCACGGCGAGCATGACCAGCTTCCCTATCATCCGCAGCGTCTCGTATATCGGCAGGTAGTCGGTGTCCCCGCTCACGAAAACCGCCGTGTCGTAGGTATTGAAGAATGCCATGCGCAAGGAGTTTATGGCCATGTTCACGTCCGTCCCCTTCTCGACTTTGTAATAAGTTTCGCTGTCCTTGATGTTCATCGGAACGTTCGGTTTCGTCGGGCGGGCCATGTGCGCCCCCTCTATGACGTCAAAATTGCGTTGCACCCTCATGCCGGCCGCCCATAGGTAATATTTTTCCAGACCTTCGTCCTGCATAAGAAAATCGTCAGGTTTTGGTATGAATAATATCGTCTTCATCAGTTCCCCGCCGTTCACCGAAGCCACTATCTGGCGGGGCAGTTCGTTGTAGTCCAGCCTTGGGGCTGATTCCGGGCTGTACAGCGCGCCAAGCGCTATCTGAAAATTCATGTGGTCTATAAATACCATGGTTCGAGCCATCAAATCGCCTCTTTTTCTTAATATGAATCCATTGTTTGATTATACCTCCAGTTGGAAATAATTTTGCCTGACGAATTTTTAGTATTTTTCATCTTTTGCGCTTCGCTTTTCACCCTGACGGCATGGCGCGCCTCCAGCCTAAACTCTTTTTAATATATATTTTTCAAGGCAAGGAGTGACGGCGATGGAAAATTCCCCCACCGGCAGATGGAAAGCAGCGGTTCTCGCCCTGCTCGCCTGCAACCTGTGCGCCGCCTTCCTGTCTGTGGCATCGCTGAATGCCATAGCCGACAGCGCGCGGGCCGTCGGCTATGCCTGGATGCTCAAAGGCGAGAGCCAGCGGCTGATAAAAAAAGAGATAATGAAGTATCCCGACGAGGGCCTTGCCGACCGGCTCGACTCGGTGGTGGAAAGCCTGATTCCAGGCGGCGGCGACTTTAGCCCCGTTCAAATCGAGGACGATGTTTTTTCGGGAAACATGCTGGAGGTTCGAAGCCGATGGCGCGAAATAAAGTCCGAAATAGCTCGGATGCGCGAAACTGGCGACCCATCCCGGCTTTACATGATGAGCGAGACGTTCTTTTACCTCGCCGACCGCACCGCCATGTCAGGTATGGCTCATTTGGAGGGGCTTCTGGACAGGGCGGCCGGCATGGCGATGGTCAGGGAGATCGCTTTTGCATCGCTCGCGCTGTGCGGTTTTTTGATGTGGGCGCGCTCGCGCAGCGCGGCGCCCGGATTCGGCCCGAGTTCCGACAAGGAGCACTACGACGCCGAAATGCTGATGAACAACAGGGCGGGATGCGAACGCGAGATAAACCTCATCGCGGAAAATCCGCCGCCCGGGGATACTACGGTGTTTTTATTCGCTTTCGCGGCGCCCGAAGATTCGGATGAAATTGACTGCCCCCCAGAAAGCGGGAACATAGCGGATTTGGGCCGCATCCTCAGGGAAGAGGGGGAAGCGTGGGGCTTCGTCGGGCGCTTCAGCGACCGGGAATTTCTCGCCATATTCAGGGATTGCGGCGAGGTAGAGGCTTCGGGTTTCATGGCTTCCATAAACGAGCGCGTGATATCCCATTACCTCATGCACTTCGGCGAATCCATGAAGACGAGCTTCATGGCCGGGCGCTGCACTGGAAACGCGTCCGATATCGGAATACGCCGCATGGTGTGGGAGGCTGGGCGGAACATGCGAGCGAAAAAGCTCAAAAAGGCGGGCGATATGGCATGAAGCGCAAAGAAACCCTGCTGTGCGCGGTCATAGCGCTTTTAGCGATCCTGTCCATCGGAATCTGGTTTCGTTTCACATCCGAGCTGATGGAGAGTTCGACGATAGAAGTGATAGGCAGCCAGATGAGGTCTGTGCGAAGCGACATCGCGAAAATGATTCACGAGGACGCGGTGTCGCTCAGAATATTGGCCATGTCGGAAAATTTTCGCGGCGCCTCGGACATGAGCGAGGCGGAAAAAGCCCTGCTGGAAGTGGAGCGGAGCCATCCGGACAGCTCGTTTGCCTTGATCGGCCCAGGCGGCTGGATATATAAATCAGACGGGACCGAATATTCCGTCATCCAGTTTGAAGGGCTGTCGGAGTCGGGCGACGAATTCAAGGTGGCTGGCATTTACGACAAAACACGCGGAAGCGGCGGAATAGCGCTCATTGCGCGCACCTCCGCCGGATTTGAATGTTATCTTGCCGCCATCTTCACCATGGAGCGGCTCGGAGAGAGGATGGCTGAAGCTTTCAGATGGCAGACGGGATATGTGGCGGTGTTCGACGACTTGAGCGACGGCGTCGCGTCGATGAGCGCCAGCGGGAAAGAGCTGGAAAACATCGAGGGGATAGTCTCGTCCGGGTTGTCCGATTTTCGGGATTCCGGGTCTGAGGAACTGATCGAGTCCTTTGAGGGAGGGTCGGAATACAGGGCATACATACGCCTCCGCGAACCTCCCGGCTGGATAGTCGGCGTTTATTTCCCCGGCACCCCGCTTTGGGAGCTTTTTTCGTCGATCCGCTGGGCGTCGCCGCTGTTCGCGGCATCCGTCACGGCTCTTTTTTGCGTCGCGACGGTCGCAGCCATGGCAATGCGGAGGGATGAGACGAAAATCGGCGGCTACGGGCCGCACGGCATCGACGGCCTCACAGGGCTCGGGAACGGCATGAGCATGTTGCCGATGTCCCGCGAGTTCATGAAGGGCAAAAACAAGGAAAATTACAGCGTCGTATGCGTCGACATCGTCTCATTCGACAGATTTAACGCCATGTTCGGATACCAATCCGGCGACAAGCTGCTCTGCACCGTTGCCGGAGTGCTGCGCGAACGCTGTCATTGCGGAGTCAGGCTGAACAGCGACGTGTTCGTGGCGATCGCGGAGTCAGGCGGCGAGTTCGTCGAAGATCTGAACCACAGGCTGAGCGAAGCGGTCGCCAATGAGTTCGGGCCGGAATATGTCCGCATGATTTCTTTCAAGTTCGGAGTGTGCAGGATTAAAAACGCCTCGATAACATCCGGCAGAAACGTCTTCGACGAAGCGCTGCTCGCGATGAAGGAAGCCAAAACCATGCCTGCGGCGAAAATCGTGGTGTATGACAACGACCTCGAGAGGAGAAAGCAATGGAAGCAAAACATAGAGAAGCAGATGCTGAATGCCCTGCCCAACGATGAATTCGCCCTTTACATCCAGCCCAAATGGGAACTGTCCCTCGACCGCTGCTGCGGGGGGGAGGCGCTGGTGCGCTGGCTGTCGCCGGAACTCGGATTCCTCGCCCCCGACAGGTTCATACCGATTTTCGAGGAGAACCAATTCATCATCGAGGTGGATTTTTTCATGCTGTCAAAAGTTTTGAAGATGCTTCAGCGGGAAATTGACAGCGACGCGAAAGCCCGCCCCATTGCCGTCAACGTCTCAAAGGTGACGATGATGTTTCCGAACTACATCGACAGGCTTTCAAACACGATAGGAAAGTTTCGCGTGCCGAGCAGCCTCGTGGAGCTGGAGATAACGGAGAGCGCCCTTTCCGGAACGGATTACAGATCCGTCCGGTCTCTGATGCACGACATGAAGGACATGGGGTTTACCATAGCCATGGACGATTTCGGCGTCGGCTATTCGTCGTTCAACACGCTCCGGGAGCTGCCAGTGGACGTTTTGAAGATAGACAAGGAATTTCTCGACGACGCCACCGAATCGAAGAGGAGCCGTACTATAATAAAGAGCATCGTGGACATGGCGAAAAGCATCGGGATCAAAGTCGTCTGCGAGGGGATCGAAACCGCAAGCCAGTTGGATTTCCTGAAAAGCGTGGGCTGCGACTACGGTCAGGGGTATCTGTTCTCCGAGCCGGTCACTTGTTATGAATTTGAGAAAAAATACGCAAAAGATGAATAAGTTTTTAACTACATAATTCATTGATTATGTTTTACAATAAATACTATATTTTTCAGCGGCGCGTCTTGCGAGTTTATTTTTCCCGGACGCCGCGCGAAGCCCTTGATTTAAGGACGAGGGGCGGGCGAATCACAATGACGAGGGGGCGGCAATTTGGAACCGGCGGACTTAAAAGCGGCTCAGGCGGGCACCTTGGAGTCGATGGACTGCCTCGTTACAATTACGGGGCCTGTCGAAGGCAGGGTCATCGAGATATCGGGAAATGCGGCCGCGAGGTTCAAAACCGCGATGGAGCGCAGGATCAACGACGTTCTAGACGGGTTCGGGAATTCTCCGACCGACATCAAGGTAGGTGTGCAGGATAACGGCGCGCTCGACATAGTGCTTGGGGCCAGAGTGGAGGCGGCATACGCTCGCTATATCGGGAGGGCCGGGCGATGAGGCGCACGATGCTCTACCTTCCAGGCAACAACCCCAACATGCTGCTGCGAGGGCATCTTTTCGAACCAGACGGGCTCGTGATAGATTTGGAGGACTCGGTGTCGGCCGGCGAGAAGGATTCAGCCCGCATTTTAGTGCGCGAGGTGCTGCGAAGGGGTGAATTCGGCGCCTGCGAGGTGACGGCGCGCATCAACGGGACGGACACCGAACACTGGCGGAAAGACGTGCAGGCCGTCGTTTCGTGCGGGGCATCGGGAGTGCGGGTTCCAAAGGTCGAAAGCCCGCAGACGGTGCGGGACCTCGATGAGGAGATATCCGGGGCTGAGGCCCAGGCTGGCATTCCACAGGGGAGCGTGAAGATATTCTGCCTTCTTGAAACGGCTTTCGGGGTGTGGAACGCGTACGACATCGCCAAGGCTTCTCCCAGGGTGACTGCCATAATTCCCGGAGGCGAGGACTTGGCCGCCGACCTTCGGACGAGCCGCAGCAGGGAGGGGACGGAACTGGAGTGGGTGAGGAGGATGCTCATAGTCGTCGCCCGCGCCGCAGGGGTTGACGCCCTCGACACCGTGTTCCCCCATGTGTCCGACGACGACGGTCTGAGGCGCGAGGCCAATTTCGTGAAGCAGCTCGGATACGACGGCAAGAGCGTCGTGCACCCAAACCAGATACCGATAATACACGAGGTTTATGCCCCAACCGAACGGGAGATCGACAATGCGCGACGGATAGTCGAGGCGGCATCCGCCGCGCAAGCGCGCGGGCTAGGGGCGGTTTCGGTGGATGGGCGCATGATCGACGCGCCTGTCATACGGAGGGCGCGTTTTACGCTCGTGCGCGCCGGGCTGGCCTCCGATTCGGAAAGCAAGGGGTGAGATGATGGAACGCAACGCGGTGAAACGCGAGATACCGTCGCGGATAGACGGTTATGGCTACACATCCGAAAAATTGTTCGAGGGCGCGTTCGCGCGCAGGCCGTCGGGCTGCCACGCCGGGCCTCGCATCCGCGCCGCCGTCCCGGGGGTCGGGAGCAAGCTCGCCGGAGGCGTCCACGAGGCGATAATGGCGTCCGGCCTGAAGAGCGGCATGACGATATCGTTCCATCACCACCTGCGCAACGGGGATTACGTGGTCAATCAGGTCATACAGGCGTGCGCGGAGCTGGGCATAAGCGACCTGACCATATTCCCAACGGCATTGTTCGATGTCCACAAGGCGATAATCCCATACATAAAGAGCGGGGTGGTGGGCAGGATAATGGGTTCCGTCAACGGGGCGATCGGGAAGCTGGTCTCGGAGGGCGGGCTCGACGCTCCGGTAGTGCTGCGCAGCCACGGCGGAAGGCCCCGGGCGGTGATCTCGGGCGACGTACACATCGACGTGGCGTTCATAGCCGCTCCGACGGCCGATCGCGCGGGCAATATATCCGGGCAGATGGGGAGGTCAGCCTGCGGCTCCATAGGATACGCCTTTACGGACGCGCAGAACGCCGACGTCGTGGTGGCGATCACCGACAACCTCCAGAGCTATCCAATTTCCCCGGTATCCATCCCAGGGGTTCACGTCGATCTCGTGGCCGTCACGGACAGCATCGGAGACCCTGCCGGGATAGTGTCGGGCACGACCAGGGTGACCAGGGACCCCATGCGCCTCCTGATAGCGAAATACGCTTCGCGCCTCATCGAGGCGTCGCCATATTTCATGGTCGGCATAAGCTTCCAGACCGGGGCCGGCGGCATACCGCTCGCAGTGACCGCTTTCATGAAGGAGGCGATGAAGAGGCGGGACATACGGGGTTCTTTCGGGCTGGGGGGCATTACCGGATATTTCGTCGATCTCATGAAAGAAGGCCTTGTCCAGAAACTGATGGACGTCCAGTCGTTCGACCTCGACGCGGTCCATTCGATAGCCTCTGACCCGAACCACATAGAGATATCGGCGGATTGGTACGCGAACCCATGGAACTGCGGGGCGGCGGTGAACATGCTCGACGTCGTGATCCTTGGGGCGACGGAGGTGGACGTCGATTTCAACGCCAACGTCAACACCGAAGCCGACGGCGCCCTTCTGCACGGGATAGGCGGCCATCAGGACACCGCCGCCGGGGCGAAGCTGACTATAATAGCCCAGCCTCTTATGCGGGGGCGCATACCGTGCGTTGTGGACCGCGTTCATACGGTTACTACGCCGGGCGAGGTGGTGGATGCCCTGGTGACGGAGTTCGGGGTCACGATCAACCCGCAGCGCAAAGACCTCGCAGACGCTTGCGCGGAGTTCGCGGCTTCGAGGGATATACCGCTGGTTCCGATAGACGAGCTTGCCGAGCGCGCTCGGCGCATGAGCGGGCCCATGGAGCCGATCCGGGTTTCCGACCGGGTGGTTGCCGTCGTCGAATGGCGCGACGGGACCGTGATAGACGTAATCCGCCAGCTCGAAAAATAGTTTTTCGCTTGACTTTGCCGCATCGGCGCACTAGAGTTTGTGTGCCATACGAAAGGGGGAATGACGCGTCATGTTGAAGCGTTGCGTTTTGGCGGGCGTGCTTGCGCTGTGCTTTCTTTCGGTATCGTTTGCAGAGGGCCCCGCCTGGCGGAGCGTGACCGAGCGGAGGGATTTTCCCATAGCGGACGAGGCCTCAGTGCTTGACAGGGCCTGTGAGGAGCTAAGAAGCGTATATGGCGCGGACCTCGACGCGGAAGCCCTGAAAAAAAACAAATCTTATATCAATTCCGTGAGGTCCGAAAAATACAAAGCGGAGATCATAACGGTCATGATCGAGGACCGTTCCGCCGGGGAACCCGACTGCTATTACGAGGTGGTGTTCGAAATGCCCGACATGACGCAGATCGGGGTGGGAGGCCTGTGGCTGAGCGATCCTTTGACCGAGCGCCTCGACTCCCTCATGGTCGAGCTTTACGACGAAACTGATTTTGACTGAAGGGGGAGTGCGCATGGGCGGCGAGGGCGCTTTGAAACAGCTTGCGCTGAGGATGAGGGAAACCCGCAACACCGTCGTATTCACCGGGGCTGGGATGAGCACCGAATCGGGGCTGTCGGATTTTCGCTCCAAAGACGGGATTTGGAACGTCGAAGATCCCATGGAGCTGGCCACGGCCACGGCGATGAGGGGAAATTACGATAAATTCCACGCTTTTTACTCCAGGCGTTTCAAACTTATGGGGGAAGCCCAGCCAAACGACGGGCACAGGATATTGGCCGAGCTGGAGCACAGAGGGCTCGTCACCTGCATAATAACCCAGAACATCGACGGCCTCCACCGCCGCGCTGGTTCCCGGAACATATACGAGCTTCACGGCTCGGTCGAGGGCGTGCGCTGCATGGAGTGCGGCTCTGGGGCTGGGCAGGAGGATTTCATCGAGCGCGTGCCATGCGCGTCGTGCGGGGGGAAGCTGCGCCCCGGCGTCGTCCTTTTCGGCGAGAGCCTGCCGGCGGACGCTTTGGACGCTTCGTGGGACGCGTCCGAGAAGGCCGGCGCCTTCATAGTCCTCGGCTCGTCGCTTAAAGTTTCGCCCGCGAACCAGATGCCTGCCATAGCCGGACGCGCAGGCGCGTTCGTCGCGATATGCAACCGCGACTCGACGCCCATGGATCACATCGCCGATTACAGGACGAGCGAAGGGATAGGGGAGTTTTTGGCGAAACTGAAGGCCGAGATCGGCGCCTGATCACTTTATCCGTTCGAGCGCCAAGGACAGCTCCTCCCATCTCTCGCAGGAGGATTTCAGCGATTCCTCGATGTCTTTTCTTTCCAGCATCAGGCTTTGCACTTTTTTGGAATTGGATAGGGTCTGCGGGTCGCACAGCATCGCGTCGATTTCGTCGCGGCGCGATTCGTATGCCGAGATTTTCCCCTCTATGGCCTCAACTTCGCCCGCAAAAACGCGCCGCTCCCTGTAAAGCCTGTTTCGATCCTCCGATTCGAGCCTTCGCTTTTTCCTGGCGTCGGTCTTTTCAAGGCGCGCGCTTCCCGGAATGCCGCCGGATGCGGACAACGCGTCGCGCCGCTCGATGAATTGCGAGTAGTTGCCAGGGTAATTGTAGATTTTGCCGTCCCTTAACTCAAACACGCGCTCTGCCAGGCTGTCGAGGAAAAACCTGTCGTGCGACACGATGAAGAGCGTCCCGCCGTATTCGAGCAGCGCCTTCTGGAATATCTCGCGGGTGTTCATATCCAGATGGTTTGTCGGCTCGTCGAGGATCATCAGGTTGGAGTCCGACAGGAGAAGCTTGAAGAGCGCCACCCTCGATTTTTCGCCGCCGGACAGGACGCTTATCGGTTTTCTTATATCGTCTCCTGAAAAAAGAAATGCGCCGAGCAGGTTTCGCCGCGCCGCCTCGGTCATGTCCGATCCGGCGCGGGTCACCTCCTCCCACAGGGTGTGCGAGTAATCGAGGTTTTGCGCGCTCTCCTGCGAAAAATACGCGCGTTTGACGTTGTGCCCGAACTTGACGCTTCCGGAGTCAGGCGCTTCCGTCCCAGATATCAGCCTCATCAGGGTGGATTTGCCGGCGCCGTTCACGCCCACCAGGGCCACGCGCTCGCCCCGGTGGATTTCCAGGCTGACGTTCGAGAACACCTCAATTCCGCCATAGCTTTTGGAGATGTTTTGGGCGGATACCGCCTCGTATCCGCTCCGCGGCGCTTCGGGGAATTTTATCCTGACGCTTTTGCCTTGCTGCGGGGCTTCGTACGCCTCCATTTTTTCGAGTTGTTTGATTCGGCTTTGAACCTGCGACGCCTTGCTCGCCTTGTAGCGGAATCGCTCCACGAAATGCCTGATGCGGTCTATCCTCTCCTTCTGGTTTTCGATATTTTGCTCAAGCCGCGCGCGGGCCTCTTCCTTCTCCGCCAGATACCGCTCGTAGCCCATGGAGTAGTGGGTTATCGCCCCGTCGGACAGATCCGCGATCTCGGTCGCCATCCGGCTCAGGAAGCGCCGGTCGTGGGATACGAAGACCATGGCCCCGCGATGGTCGCGAAGCCAGCCTTCCAGCCATTCCATGCTCTCCGTGTCGAGATGGTTGGTTGGCTCGTCGAGCAGCATGAGGCGGGGCCTTTGCATCAGGATGGCGGCAAGGGCTATCCTCATTCGCCATCCGCCCGAGAATTCGCCGCACGGCCTGTTCGTGTCGCCGGGGGCGAACCCCAGCCCGCGCAGGACCTTTTTCGCGGTCGGCTCGAACTCGTACCCCCCGCAGTGCGAATAGGCGCGCTCGAGCTCCTCGTGCCGGGCGAGCGCCGACGCCAGCTCTCGCGTGCCTTCGCCGAGCTCGGATATTCTGCCCTCGGCCTCAGACAGGCCGCGCTGAAGCGAGGATATCCCGGAGACGTCCCTCAGGAACTCCATGACGCTGCCGCTTCCCAGCTCGACCAAGTCCTGCGGCAGGTACCCGGCGGTGACGCCGCGGTCGTACTCCACGCGCCCTCCGTCTGGCTCGATCTTCCCCGCGAGGATTCGAAGCAGCGTGGTCTTTCCGGCGCCGTTGTCCCCCACAAGCCCGACCCTTGCCTGATCGGAGATCATCCAGTCTATGTCTTTCAGAATGGTCTTTTCCCCGAAAGCGATAGAGAGGTTTTTTATCAGAATCAGCCTTGTTCCCTCCTGTTGAACCCCAATTGCCGCGATGGCCAGCCAAAGATAAAGGAGATGACCGTCATGGTGAGGAAGAGTGTATCACGTTGTGGCAAGATTGCAGAAAAGCCTAACCGTCGCGCTGCGCTTAAAATAGCCTGCGGCCATTTATGGCAATTGCAATGGGGGAGTGACCGCTTTATTTCGCATATTCGCCGGTCGCAATGAAAATATCGCAATGAACATAGCGTTTTGAGGAAAACGTCAAAAATTCTCGTCTTATCTTTTTCATGCGCTCCGTCCCCCCTTATATTCAACAAAAATAAATGATTTTTGTTACGGATAGTCTACAAAATTTCGCGGCACCGTTCGATGACGAACGGCGCTGTTTCGCATTTTGCCCTTTGTGTGCTCCGCAAATTTTGCCCTGAAACTTTTATTGTTAAAAGTTTATTTATATACATTTAGTTACGCGCAAATTCATTGATTTCTTTTCCCTAAGAAAGATTCGCCAAGGCGCTTGCAAAGAGATGAAAGACATGATATTGTGTCAAAAAGTGGCATGCAATGTCAGAAAGTGGCATAAAGGGGGGTGACTGATCCAGATGAAAGCCATCGGCGGCTTCGACCATAAGCTCGACCCAAAGGGCAGGATCGTTCTTCCCTCGTGTTTCCGCGAGGCATTGGGCGACCGCGTGGTAGCGGCAGTCATCGACGGACAGTGCATCTCCGTGTACTCGGAAAGCAGCTGGGAGGACGTCATTGCGAGGCTGAACGAGATTTCGATGCAGTCATCCAAGGGAGACGCTATACAAAGGCGAATTCTGGCCTACTCCTTCATGCTTGAAATAGATTCGATGGGGCGCATACTCATTCCGGAAAAACTGCGCGCTACCGTTGGCATTATACAGAATGTGAGGGTAAACGGGAAGGACAAAAAACTTGAGATATGGGATCGCTCGCTGTGGGAGAAATTCATGAGCGAGACGGAATCGCTGGCATCCGACGTAAGGGAACTCGTCCCGGGCCTGTGATGATGGAAAACCACGTCCCGGTCCTTCTGTCCGAAGTCATAGGCATCTTTGGCGAGTGCGTAGCGGGCGGCGAGCCGCTGATAGTCGACGCCACCCTGGGCGGGGGAGGCCATTCGGACGGGCTCCTTGGAAAATTTCAAAACCTGATGGTCGTGGGTTTTGACCGCGACGGAACGGCGCGGGAGATCGCAGGCGAGAAGCTGTCGAAATACGGCGAGAGGGTGCGGATAATGCCCGGAAATTTCAGCGAGATGGCGGATCTCGCGCGCGATATCCAAAG
>JAISQC010000043.1 GCA_031274465.1 Synergistaceae bacterium
CGGCCGCCGCCGTAACTGAATGCCGCGTTATCGACCGCGATTACGCTCATTTCAGGCGAACCCTCCGTCTTGATATCAGCAGAATGAAAATAGGCGCTCCGACCATCCCCGTAAGTATGCTGAGAGGTATTTCGAGCCCTGAGAGGGAGCGCGCCATAGTATCGACCGCGATCAGGAAAATAGCGCCGATGAGGAAAACGACTGGAGCGAGCTTTACATTGTCGGGGCCGGCGAACAGCCTTCCCAGATGCGGTATCACAAGCCCAACCCACGCGATAGTCCCTCCAAGGCACACGGCACAGCTTGTAAGCAGCGTCGCGCAGGTAACAGTCACTCCCCGCACAACCGGAACATTGACACCAAGAGAGCGGGCCTCGTCGTCTCCGAGCGACAGAAGGTTGAACTGCCAGCGCATCGACAAAAGCATTGCCATCGTTACAATCATGGTCGGGGCAATCGCCAGAACTTTTTGCATCGTCATGTCGGACAAGCTGCCCAGTTCCCAGTATGTGATCGAGGGAAGCTGCGTCTCCGAGTCCATCATGTATTTCAACAAACCCAACACGGAGCGCATCAGCCCTGACACTATCACCCCCGACAGAACCAGTATGGCGGTCGAGTCATTCCTGAAAAATCCCGTGATAAACCTGGTCATTACGACGGCCAAGATCCCGCCGCACAGCGCCAGGGACTGAACGGCAAAGCTGTCGGCGCCGAGCAGAATGGCTATTGCCGCGCCCACGCACGAACCCTGAAACACGCCAAGCAATTCCGGGGCCGCGAGTTGGTTTCTGAATATGCTCTGATAGGTAGCCCCCGATATCGCAAGCCCGCCGCCTATCAAAAAGGCCGCAAGCACCCGGGGAAGCCGCAATAGAAGCACCACGTTCTCCACCGAGGCGTCCCATGTGGGTTCGACGCCGATAAACTTCGAGGCTATCACGCCAAGTACATCGGCGGGCCTCACGGAATATCGCCCGATACAGAGGGCGGCCACCCCCATCGCGAGCGTGGCCGCCGTAAGAGCAATCAGGCTTCCGGTTCTTTCTATCCTCATAGCGGGTCGCGCCCGGCCAGCATCCTTTCGGCGTCCGCGTCCGTCAGGTCGAAATCGTAGAACGTCTTGTAAAAATCGCGCACTTGTTTAGTCAGGTCGATATCCGCGAATTTATCGGGATGCAGGAGTTTAGCGACCCACAGAACCTGCAACGCCTCTTCGCAGCTGTAGCGAGCCCATAGGAACGTGCCAACCGGGTTCGTGTAAACGCGCCCCTCTTTTACCGCCTTCACGGTTGACCACTCCGGGGCGTTTTTAATCTTTTCGGCTATTGGGTCGGCGTTCTGGCTTCCGACCGCGTTTTGAGTGCCGATGATTATGTAATCAGGGTCGGCTTTCAGGACTTCTTCCATAGTAACGGTCGTCTGGTTGTCCTCCGCTATGTCGGCAATCGCGTTCACTCCGCCTGCGGCGGCAAGCCATTCGGTGCAGATGCTCACCCTGCCGTCGGTGTCGAGCGGGTTGGGGGAGCGAACCTCGTAGACCTTCGGCCTTTGCGAATCCGGCAGATCGCCCAGCCTGTCGTTCAGGAGCTGCAGATTGCCCTCGAAATAACTTATGAACTTTTCCGCGCGCTCTTCCGCGTCGCCGCCCAAGACCTTCGCCGTAACCCGCACCGTCTCTTTGAGGCCGTCAAAATCGCGGAATGTGACGAAAACTGCGGTAATTCCGGCGTTGCGAAGAACCTCCGCGTCTTTTTGAGTTGACACTATCACCACGTCCGGCTTGGCGGCTAGAACTTCCTCCGCGTTGAAGCCGCTGATGTTTGGCCCGGTGAATGCCTTGACGTCCCTGATGCGCGGATAGACCTTGCCGTACCAGGGCAGCTGCTGAATCACCTCGGTGGTGCCTATGAGTTTGTCCGCGCCGCCCAACAGCAGTACGACCTGATTGTTGGCGTGCCACATGTCTATTACCCTGTTCACTTCCATTGGAAGGGTAACTTCCGTCCCTCCCATGTCAACGACCGTCCGCGTGCCTTCCGCGGCAACTGCGAGGGGCGCGAACGCAATCAAAAACAGAAAGGCAAACGCGAAAACAATAACGTAAAACTTTTTCAGCGACATTAAAAAATCCTCCTCATAAAAATTTTATTTTCCCGACAACCCGATATCGAGCAGGGCAATATTACATTAAAGCGTCAACACGTGCAATATAGTTGCGTATATCTCGAAATACAGGCAAATTCTTGGGGCTCTGCCCCAAACCCCGGCATAGAGCGCCGCTCCCTGCACCCTCGTAATGGGGTCCGGGGGACTGGTCCCCCGGCTGGTACAGGTGGAACCCACGATCTTGAGCCTGTGGTTAAAGGGTATAGCTCTGTAGGCTTCCCGGACTTATTAAGCGCTTATCCTCCGCTCATCATGTGGATCACTTCGATTTCCACTCCGTCCGGCACGGGCGTGATGGCGTATTCGCCGCGCCGCTGCACCGGTTCGCCGTTGATCCAGACGGAAACCAGCGGAAACGAAAATTTTTTTTCGTCAAGAACGTCCTGAACGGTCATTCCCTCTCGCCAGTCCAACTCGTCCCCGTTCACCTTTATCATGCGAATGAGTCCTCCGGCTTGAGGTTTTTTTCGAGGAGTTCCACTACGTCGGGATAATCTATGCCGAGGCGGCGCACCGTCTCGAGCGTCGGTATCCCGTTGCGGTTCCAGCCCCTGCGAGCGTAAACCTTGTCCACCAGTTGCTCCCACTGCCCCCTGCGGTGCGTCTGGAGCCTTGCGATTTTTTCCCTGACCGAAAGCCCGCCGGGCTCTATTCCGGCTTCCTTGAGCTTGCCGTCGAAATACTCCGGACGGGCGTTCCATTCGTCCTCGAACACCGGCCCCAGCCCGCGGTTCGGGCAGTTGTGATCCGCGCGCTTGCCCTTGCCCATGCGGAGGTTGAATATCCGCTCGAAGTTGTAGACTTTTTCGGACATGGCGATCAAATCTTCTTTGACGACGTTCTTGCCAGTCACCGCGTTGTAGATTTCGACGTAGTTCTGGACGTGCTCTGGCACCTTCGCCGCCTCTATGCCCTTGTACTTCGTGTGGTTGTCCTCCGGCTCGATGTCGTTCCACGGCAGTTTGCACAGCCCCACGAGCGAGAACCAGAGGCGGAAGTTCGGGAAGTAGAAAAGGGCCTCCGCCTTGTCCTCGTAGGTCGGAAGCTGTTTGTTCACCATGTCCATGAATATCAGCCACGCTTCGTCGTGCTGAGGGCCTTTTAGCGTCAGGAAATACCCGCCCCATTGGGCGATGGACTCCTGGCAGCGGTATTCCGAAGCCTCCAAGCCCTGTCCCTCCATCGCGATGTCCTCCATCGTCTTGCGGTCAGCGCCGTATTTTTCGGAAAATATTTTTTTCATCTTGCGCGTTCCGAGCGAGACGATGCGCGCGAACTCGTCCGTTCCGGCGGCGATTCTGTGGATCAGCTCCATGAGGTCGCTTTTGTTCCCGAATTTCAGCTCCAGCCCCCCGGTGTTTTCCCTGTTTATCAGGCCAAGCTCGTAACATTCGCAGACGAAGGCGGTCCCGGTTCCGAGCGATATGGTGTCTATGCCGTAGTGGTCGGCGTAGAAATTGGCCTCTATCGTCCATTCGGGGTCGAATATCCCAACGTTGGAGCCAAGCCCGGCGGCTGTCTCGTATTCCGGCCCGTCAACTATGACCTCGCGCCCCTTCCAGGGGCCGGTCGTCAGCTTGAATGGCGGAGTCGCCTTCGCGCACGAGAGGGAGCAGCCGTACCAGCAGCCGTCCGGCATACCCTGCGCGAAACGCTTTTTGTACTCCGTGGAGTGGATATTGCCTATGTCGTCGTGCCGCCCGAATTTGTAATTATGCACCGGCAGCAGGTCGTAGTCGTTCATTATCTCGTTCAGGTGCGCCGTGCCTATCGTGCGCATCTGGCACTGCACGTCGTCGAAGTCGCGAATCTCCTTGTGCAGTTTCCCTCCGAGTTTGCTCAGCGCGTCGGGATTGGCCGGCCCTACGGACGTGCCGGTAACATGGCTCATCTTGACGACGAGCGCAAGCACTCCTTTGTCGCGGAGCACCGTTCCGCCGCCGCCGCGCCCGGCCTGCTTGAGTCGGGCCACCTTGCGCCTTGGGTCGTAGAAGCTGAAATTCATGCAGCCCCAAAAACTGTGGGCCGCCGCTTGCCCCGACGACACGACGGAGATGTTTTTCCTGTCTTTTTCGTCATTCGCGAAATATTCGTGCAGGCACTCCGTCACGGCGTAGGCGTTTTTATCCTCCGTGATGTTGGATTCCAACACCTGAACCGTGCCGTTGTCGCCGTCGACGAACACTATCACCTCGCGGTCGGCCTTGCCCTGAAGCTCGAAGGCGTCAAAGCCGGAAAATTTCAGGAAAGGCGCGAAGTACCCTCCGGCGTTGCTGTTGTAAGTCTGTTCGGTGAGCGGCGACAGGAATACGGAATAGCACTTCCCCGCGCCGGGATACTGAGTGATGCCGCAGATGGGGCCTCCCGAAATCACTATTTCGTTTTCCGGGTCGTTCCATTTCGTCTCCGGCTTTACGGCGTCCCATAAAAGCCTGAGTCCGAAGCCGCGCCCGCCGATGAACTTGTCTATCATCTCGTCGGACACGGGCCGCTTCTCGAACCTGTAATCGCCGTCCCGATTACCCAGACCGACGTAAAGCGTCTCTCTGGTGTAACCAAGCCGCGACACGGCGGGAGTGTATTTCCACTCCGCCAGCGTCTTCATCTTTTCCACATCTTTTCCCTCCTAGAAAAAACTCGCAGTCGGGAACCGAATCGGCGCCCCTCCCAATAACTGTGAATACATTATACTATGCCTTGCTCCCATGCCGATAAAAAGCCGAAATGCTGAAAAATATCCGAAGCAACGTTAGGGAACTGCTGATTAAATAACCTTTTGGCTGCAATGGGCGTATTCGCCCCCCCTCTGCGCGTTTGCCATAAAAATGGTCCTCGGGCGATGCTCTGCTACGCCTGCGGCCATTTTCACGACAATCGCTTTG
>JAISQC010000094.1 GCA_031274465.1 Synergistaceae bacterium
CCGCTGGAGCATGTATCGGCTTGCAGTTTGTAGGGTGATAGAAGCTCTGCGGCCACTTTCAGGTTGGTTGCGATGTCGTCAACGATCAGGACGAGAGCGGACGGCGCCGTGAAGCGCGTGCCCGCGCCATTGCCCCCGCTCCCATTGCCCCAATCGACGGCCTCTATGGCGCCGTTCAGCGCGCTGGCAATGGAAATGGAATTTGCAGGCATGGTGATGGCGATGCCGTTTTTGACGGCGTCTCCGTAGCCTTTCATAAAAATCAGCGTTGGCTTGTCTTCCAACGAATTCAGCGTCTCGCGCGCTTCGTCGTACAGAGGCGAGGCCGCCAGGATGTGGCTGAACCGCGCGCCGCCCAGAGCCTTCAAAAATTCATCGCGGCCGAGCGCGAGCGAACACCGCACGCCGAGGTCCTTTATGGAATGGACAATGGAATCCGCGTAAATTCCCCTTCTTTCGTAGATTAGCACATTTTTTGACTCAGGGTCTTTCACCAGTGCGGACGGGCCGGCGTCGCCGATTTTTTGAGGTATTGTAGCGGTAAACGTGGAACCCTCGCCATACTTGCTCGAAACCGCGATATCGCCGCCCATCGCGCGGCACAGGCTGCGCGCGATCGCAAGGCCAAGCCCGGTTCCCTCGACGTCCTTGTTTTTAAGCGAGTCGAACTGGGTGAAGTCGTCAAACAGCTTGCCCATATCGCCTTCTTTGATGCCGAGGCCCGTATCGGCGATTTCAAATATAAGCTCGATTTCCCCGCTCCCGCGCTCCTTGCCGGTGACCGTCATCGTGATATGCCCCTCGTTTGTGTATTTCACAGCGTTCGAGAGCAGGTTCAGCAGGACTTGCCGGATGCGAGCCTCGTCCCCGATCAGCCTGCCCGGAAGAGCGCTGTCGATGTCGGTTGCGAAATTAACCGATTTCTCGGCGAGGCGCATGCGCACGGTGGTGATCACGTCATCGATCAGCGACGCGAATGTATATTCAGCAGGGATTATTTCCATCTTGCCGGACTCTATCTTCGAAAAATCCAAGATGTCGTTTATGATCCCCAAAAGATTCGCGCCGGCGTGCTTTATGCCAGAAGCGTATTCGAACACCGCCGCCGAGACTTCATTGCGCAGGATCAGCTCGGACATGCCGGTTATGACGTTCATGGGCGTTCGGATCTCGTGGGACATTTTAGCCAGAAAATCGCTTTTGGCCCGCGACGCGGATAAAGCGGCCTCTGTTTGGTACTTCAATTCCCACGTGCGCTCCGACACGGCTACCTCCAAGTACCTATTCGTTTTCCTGCTTCTGAAATACATTATGAAAAGCAAGAGGACGATGCCTGCCAGCAACAGCGAAATGGCGATCAGGAATGGGAGCTGCGATTTGAGCATGGAGCTTCGATAATCAAACATGCGGTGCATCCAGCGGGCCGATATAGTGTCGATATCCGCCAAATGCAGGGCCTTGCTCATAATGGAGCATAATACGGCCTCATTTGCATTAAAGCCAAAAAAGGAATCCAAACCCTGGCTGAACAAGATGTTAAGCTTGTAGACCGGTTTTTCCAGATAATTCGCGGCTTGCAGGAGCATTTTTTGCGAGCTCATCACCGCGTCCACCTCGCCTCGCTCCAAACTTTCAAGAGCTTGCAGGTTATCTGGATACTCCACCACGTCCGGGTGGTTCGGGAACCATCGCCGGAACATGTCCGCATAAGCGGTGCCCTGAACCAAGCCGATCTTCAGGAGGAATATTTCATTGATCTGTATGTCTTTGGAATCCAGCCGGGTGAGCAGCGCGCAGTTGTCCGTCATGTACGAGACGTCCGGCCACAGGAACCTGCCGACGCGCTCAGGCGTCTGGATAAGCTCGCTGACCAGCGCGACATCGCCATTTTCAAGCATGCGCGCCAAATCCGCCCAACCCGCGTTTTGGTCGTTGACGCGAGAAAAGCGCAGCCCGGTGATGCTTCCGACCTCGGCCAGAATGTCGGGCGCGATCCCCTGCCACTCCTTTTCGCTCTCGTTATAGAAACTGATCGGGTAATTGTCGAATTCCAAGGCTATCGGCACGCCTTCGCCGGACTGGGCGCGCGCGTCTATATACGCCTTTTCCTCATCCGTCAGGCGCAAAAACAGTTTGTGGCGGCGATAGTCTTGGTATGCCTGGCCATATAGGTCCGCCAAATACTGTATCGCGCCGTTTTCCAGCGCTTTCTGCACTACGGAAATCACTGGGGCGAGCTCCGGGTTCTGTGTCGCCAAGGAGACCGTCCCAAAGACGAGGGGCAGAAAATCCTCCGCCGTCACGTCTCCTCCGTACGCATCGAAGGAGGACTCGTATGCGTTCTCGTCAAAATATGCGTCGACTTCGCCGTTTTTCAGCATTCCGTATATTTCGGGGTAATCGTCGGCGAACACGACCTCGCAGTTGTCCCCGAGATAAGGCGCGACCTGATCGTATGTGGTGGTGCCTTTGTAAAAAACATAGCGGAGGGGCCTGTTCCGGGCGATTTCAGACAGGCTTTTGCTGCCTTCCATGCGCAGCGTTTTGATCACGCGGGACGCGATGAACTCGGTCATATAATAATTTTTCAAACGTTCCGGCGTGCGGGTGAGGTCGCCGTTGAAATCCACTTCAAAGGACGCAAGACCGTCCATCAAATCGTTCCATTCGTCCCAGTCGTATATGACCAGCTCGAACGGAATGCCGAAAAGCTCGCTCAACCATCCGCATAGCGACGCGGCGTAGCCCCCGACGCTCCCATCCTCCCGATAAAAGCACTCCGTGCTCGTATACGTGCCGTAAATGAAGCGGCTCCTGCTCCGGCGCAGCGATTCGATCGCCTCGATCTCCCGCTCCGTGATCCCCGGCACGTCGCGGTACGAGGTATATACGGTATAGCTGCTCCCGACAGCGCGCGAGTAGCCCGCACACGCCGAAAAACCGAGAACCATGGCTGCGGCCAGAGTGAGAGCGATTATTTTTAATTTATATCCGCGCCCGCGTGCGATTTTGATTTTCAGACATCCCCTTAATCCAGCGGATTGCCCATGGCATTTACTCGTCCTGCAATGTACGCCATTATATCACCTCCTGCCGCCGAGAGCCCGTGCGCCCGCCCATCCGAAAAACCGGCTGCTTGGTATATAATCCTCGATAGACGTGGGCATTCGTACATATTTCAGGCAAAGGGGGATTTAACATGCTCGAGAAGATAGACCTGTCCAGAAAACTCGGCAAAGACGAGTACAAAGCTGCCGCAGGGGAACTGCGCGAGCGCCTTGGGGAGCTGCAGCGCGGCGCGAGGAGGGCGAACCTGCCGATAATCGTCCTCTTCGAGGGCTGGGAGGCGTCCGGCAAGGGGACGCTGATGAACGAGCTGATCCTGCCGCTCGACCCTCGCGGGTTTCGGGTCCATTACGTCCATTCCATTGGAGAGGACGACCAGAATGCCTATTGGCCCCCTCTGCGGAGGTTCTGGGACATCACTCCCCCGCGCGGCAGCATAGGCATATTCAGCCACAGCTGGTACCGGCTCGTCCTAGACGGGGCGGCTCGAACCCCTGACTCCAAAACATACGAGGACATCTCGTCGTTCGAGCGGCAGCTCGCGCAGGATGGGGCCGTCATCATCAAATTTTTCCTCCATATAAGCAAAAAAGAGCAAAAACGCCGCCTTTTGAAAATGGACGCTGACAGTTCGTCGAAATGGCGCGTCAGCGCCAAAGAGTGGCGCGAGAACGAAAACTACGAGAAACGCGCCACCCGCATCGACGAAATGATACAGTACACCGACAGGGACTATGCCCCGTGGACTCTTATCGAGGCGCACGACAAGAGGCACGCTGTCGTAAAAATACTCGCCACGGTGGCAAACAGGATAGAAAAAAGGCTCGGCGAGGCAGAAGCGCCCAAAGACGAACCCACCCCGCCCGAAGGGGAAACCGCCGTCAGCCAGGCGCCGCTGGGCGGTTCGACTCTGTCGCCGTCCGTGCTGAAAAACCTCAATCTGAACAAGTCCATCTCCACGGAAGAGTACAGGGAGAAACTGCCAAAGCTCCAGGAAAAACTCCGCGAGCTTCAGTACGAGCTCTATAAAGTCCGGCGCCCCATGGTGATAGCGTTCGAGGGCCAGGACGCCGCAGGGAAGGGAGGGTGCATCAAACGCCTCACGCAAAAGCTGGACCCGCGCGGCTATCACGTATCGCCAACCGCGTCCCCGAACGACTGGGAGAGGGCGCACCATTATCTCTGGAGGTTCTGGGAGGCATTCCCCAAGGCGGGGCATATAGGGATATACGACAGGAGCTGGTACGGCAGGGTGCTGGTGGAGAGAGTGGAGGGCTTCGCCAGCGAGGACGAGTGGCGAAGGGCTTATGGCGAGATAAACGAGATGGAGGACCAGTGGGTGCGTTATGGAACTATAATAGTCAAGCTGTGGCTCCAGATAAATTCCGAGGAACAGCTGGCCCGTTTCACGGATCGCCAGCAGAACCCGGAGAAGGGCTGGAAGATAACGGATGAGGATTGGAGAAACCGCGAGAAGTGGCCAAAGTACGAGGAAGCCGCCGAGGAGATGATGCTCCGGACCAGCACGACATACGCGCCGTGGGTCATAGTGGAAGCCAACGACAAGCGCTACGCCAGAATAAAAGTCCTCACCCGCGCCATCGAGACGGCGCAGAACGCGCTGGGGATGTCATAAGCATGGCGGCAAAGGGGCAGCCGTTCATCTGGGCGGCGCTTCGCGCTTTCATGTGCGTGTGCGACGGTTTGGAGCACAAGACCGCGCTGCGGCTAGGCAGCACAGTCGGGCGCATGTTCAATTTTTTTTCCTTCAGCAGGGCGGCGCGGGCCAGCTCGCGCTGTTCGAGGATGCTGGGAGTGTCTGACCGGGCGGCGCGCGGCATCATAAAAAAAGCATACTCTCACTTCGGAATGGCCCTGGTGGAGTTCGTGCGGCTGCCAAAAACATATCCGAGGATAGACGAAATCGTGACCGTGACCGGCGAGGAGCACATTTGGAAAGCGCTGGAGCTGGGGCGCGGCGCCATCATGCTGTCGGGCCACATCGGATGCTGGGAATACGCCGCATCCCTGCTGGCGAAGCACGGGGTGCCCATGAACGCCATAGGCGCGGAACAGCGCGACGAACGGATAACGCAGGCGATAGCAGACCTGCGCTCGCGCGGCGGCGTGAAGCCGGTGGGCAAGGGCATAGACCTGCGCGCCGCCATAGAGTGCCTCCGCAAAAACGAGGCGCTTGCGGTCCTCCTCGACCAAGACGCCAAAGACGGGGGAATGCTCTCCCCTTTCCTGGGGCATCTTGCCAGCACCCCCATAGGCCCGATAAGGCTTGCCAGGAAATTCGGAACTCCGATACTGCCGGCCCACATATTCCGCGAGGACGACGGATTTCACATGCGCTTTGAAATAGACCCTCCCCTTCAGGGGCCCGGAGGACGCCCGTTCGGCGAGGACATGCAGCACGCCGTGGATTCCTGCAACGACAAGATATCGGGCTGGATACGGGAGAAGCCCGAGCAGTGGCTGTGGATGTACCCGAGGTGGGAGTCCACGCTGAATGACAGGTAAAACGGCGTGATATGCGGGATAGACCCGGGGCGCGAAAAATTCGGGATCGCGTTCGGCAGCGTGGACGAACTCATGTTCTCCGCAATCGCGCCGCGCGAAAAAATGGGCGGCGTGCTGGAATGTCTGGCGACCGGCGATTTTGAGCCAATGCTCGAATGGCGCATGGAGGGGCGCGCCCCGAACGGCATGAAACCCAGCCTCGTATGCCTGGGCAACGGCACGTCGCATGGCATATTCAAAGAAAAACTCGAAGCGATGAAGATCGATTGCGCCCTGACGGACGAGCGAATGACGACGCTTGAGGCGCGAAATCTCTATTGGAGGCTTCATCGGCCGTCCGGCATCGCCCGGATGATACCAAAGTCCTTGCGCATCCCGCCGCGCCCCATAGACGACCTCGCGGCGTGGGCCATCCTGCAAAGGGCTTGCCGGGACGTGGCAAACCGACGCTAAGGGCCGCGCAAACGCAGGCCAGACCTCGCATCATGCCGAGGTTTCGGCGCAAGGCGAGTATTTCAGGCAATTTATTCGGGTGAAATTTTTGCTGGTAATTTACACGTAAGGTGATAAAATACAAAAAATACGATTTCTCGCAGCCATGATTCGCGAAAGATCCGATTTCTGTCAAGGGTGGGAAGAAACGATGGCCTCGGATGCGGGCAACCTGCTTTCAGTTTTGGTAAACTCATACACGGGGGCGCTCATAAGCGTAAGCAAAGCGGTTGGTATAGAGACCGAATTTCTGAAGTCGTCGGTCGCGCCCGGCATCAACGCTCCGGGGAGCAGGGTCGCGGCCCTTATAGGCATCGTCGGGGGCAGCGTCCACAGCACAGCTTCGCTGATGGTGGACATGGAGGCGTTCGAGGCATATGTCGCGGCTTTTACGGGAGGCATGGTAAAGGCCGACACCGATGACCCCATGTCCATGAGCGTGCTCGGCGAGCTCACCAACATGGTCAGCGGACAGGCCCTGACGAAAGCCAACATCCCCGGCCTCGACATCACGCCGCCGCAGATGCTGTCCGGCGAAAACATAAAAGCGATCCCGCCCAAAAAATCCGACGTCAAGAGCTTCACACTGCCATTCAAAGTGAGCGGCGGGAAAGTGTTTCTGATACTATCCGTGCATGGAGGTTTTTGAAGATGAGCGATTTTCTCGAACTTTGCAGGCAGCGCCAGAGCTGCCGTAGTTTTTCAGGAGAACGGGTCGAGCGCGCGAAGCTCGAAAAGTGCGTAGAGGCGGGCTGGCTTGCCCCATCGGGGTGCAACGGCCAGCCGTGGAGCTTCGTGGTGGTGGACGACCCTAAAAAAACCGCCGAGGTCGCCAAATGCGCGCAGCCGATGGGGAACAACGGCTTCACCGACAAAGCAGGGGCTTTCATAGTGGTGCTGGAGGAACACGCCGTTCTGATGCCAGCTCTGCGCAA
>JAISQC010000121.1 GCA_031274465.1 Synergistaceae bacterium
CCCGACGAACGTCTGTTTGAACGTGTAATCATCGCGAATATCAAACAATTTATTTTGGCGTTCGGTAACAAATTTTGCTTTATCGGGAACCAATACCGCGTGATTGTGGATGAAAAAGAATTTTTCATTGACTTATTATTTTTCAATCGTGAATTGCGTTGCCTGGTGGCAATTGAACTAAAACGAGGCGAATTTAAACCCGCGCACCTAGGACAGCTTAATTTCTATCTTTCCGCGCTCGATGAATATATCCGTCAAGAGGACGAAGCCCCGTCTATCGGTATTCTGCTCTGCAAGGAAGCCAATCGGAGCATTGTTGAGTTTGCCGTCAGGGATTACACCAAGCCGATGGGCGTTGCTACCTACAGAACACGGAATGAAATGCCGGAGCCATTGCAAAAGGCTTTCCCAGATGTTGACGATATGAAGAAACTGCTTGATAAGAGCGACTATGAGCAGGGGGATAAAAGCGAGTGAATACAAAACAGCTACGGCAGAAAATACTCGACCTCGCTATACGCGGCAAACTCGTACCGCAAGACCTGAATGACGAATCTGCGACTGAATAAAAAACGAAAAGAGCGGCATCGCGGTGGCCGCAATGGGCTTGCCGTGTACCTGAGTCTGCTGGCGCTGCAGCCGATGGCGGCGGAGTAAGCTAACGCGTATGGTGCAGCGCCCGGGATATTGAACCTGCGGCGGTGAATTGCCGTCCGAACCGGTAGCGCCGACGGAGGGACGGGCGGCCAAATATGGCAGGAGTCCCGCCGATTTTGCCGGGCAGGACTCCTGCTGCGAGTGAGAATCAATCAATTATGGGCTTCAGTCGAATTCCCTGCGCTCCTTGATGCGCGCCGCCTTGCCGCTCAGCTTGCGCAGATAGTAGAGCTTGGCGCGTTTCACCTTGCCGAGGCGCGTAACCTCTATCTTGTCTATGCTCGGGCAGTGAAGCGGGAAAATCCTCTCCACTCCTATTCCGCCGGATATCTTGCGCACGATGAAATTCTCGCGCAGACCTCCGTGCTGCCTGCCGATCACGACCCCCTCGAACACCTGTATCCTCTCGCGGTTGCCTTCCTTTACCTTGACGTGGACCTTTACCGTGTCGCCGGCGCGAAACTCCGGTATCCCTTCCTGCTTGCGAAAACGCTTTTCAACCAACGCTATCCTCGGGTCGATCATATCTTTGTCCGCTCCTTCCAATTCCTATTGCCAACGATCGTTGAAATCACCTGAAACCAAAAAACCTGTCGAGTATTATGCCAGCCGCGCTCCGCACCGACAAATGATTGTAGCCGCCACTTCCTCCCGATATCGGGGACATCACGGCGTCCGAGTAGGACATCACTTCCTCGCTGAGGCCGGACCCCGTTCCAAAGATGAAGGCAACCGGGCGGCCTATCTGCAAGATCCGCGCCTTCAGCGTGAGCCAGCTCGTCGCGTCCTCCCGCTCGCGGGCAGTCGTCGCGATCGTGAACGGGGGCTTTTTCTCCTTGCGCCCTATCCACTCGAGCGCCCGCCCCAGCGAATCGACGACCTTGATCGTCTCCATCGCCGACGCCCTGTCGGGGTTGAAATCCGCCCCGTAGCCGACCGTCCAGTGGGAGGCCACTTTTTTGACAAGCTCCCTCTGCTGCGCGAACGGGGTCGCCACGATGTATTTCTTGACGCCGTAGGTGCGGCAGGCCCTGGCTATGTCGTGAAGGTCCATCCCCGTTATGGCGGTCGTCGAAGCGTTTCCGTTCCTGTCCTCCACCATGTGGTGGAGCTGCAGCACGTAAGCCCCGTATTCGAGCCAGGGCATCACCCCAGCCCGCGCTATCATGTCCGGCCTGCGCGAGAGAGTGCGCTCCGCCGACTCGCGCCGCCTGAAACGCCGCACCGCCGAACGGTCCCCTTCGAGCAGCACGCGCGGCGCCATATCCCCATCGAAATCCTCCGGCCTCGTGTAGTGAGGGTGGTCCAGCATCCCGGAGTAAAACGAGTCGTCCGTAACCGCCTCGCTCCGCCCCACCACCCCGGCGACCAAACGGGATATCGCGTCTGCGATGGCAAGCGCGGGAAGCTCCCCGCCGGTCAGGACGAAATCTCCTACGGAAATTTCCATGTCCACGTTCCTTTGGACAAACCTTTCGTCGATCCCCTCGTAGCGCCCGCAGGCTATCACCAGGCGCTTGGTTCCGGCGATCCTGCGCAGGTCCTCGACGAGCTCCTGATGCAGAGGCGTTCCCTGAGGGCTGGGGTAAAGCACGTATCGCCCGCCCTTTTCGGCGGCCGAATTGACCGCGTCCTCCATGGGCCCGGCCATCATCACCATGCCGCCGCCCCCGAAGCTGTAGTCGTCCACCTGCCTGTAGCCGCCGCGCGCGAAATCGCGAACGTCGATCACCGAGACATCGATCTTTCCCAAGCCTACCGCCCGGCCCAATACGCCGCACGACATATAGCTTCTGACGAGGTCGGGAAACGCGGTCACGATCGAGATCGCCGCACCAGCCCGGTTCGGATCGCTCAATCCCAGAGACCCTCCAGCAGTATGACGCGGATGACCCCATCTTCGAGGGATATGCCCCTCACCACGTCCTCTATGGCCGGGATCAGCTTCAGCGTCCCGTCGTCCGCTCTGACCTGATATATGTCGTTGCTCCCTATGTCCATGACGTCCTCGATTTTGCCAAGGTGATCGCCGCTGCGGTCGTCTATGACGTCGAGGCCTATCAGCGAGTCTATCCAATATTCCCCTTCCGGCAGATCGACCCTGTCCTCCGGATCGACGGTCACGGCCCGCCCCTTGAGGGATTCAGCGGAATCCCTGTCGGTGACCCCCGCGACGGAAACCAATATCTGTCCTTTCCCCTCGTGCGGCCTCACGCCGATTATGTCGAGCGACAGGTCCGGCTTGCCGGGGCATTCGAGCCGCAGCGTCTTCATGCCGAAAAACCGCTTGGGGAAATCCGTAGTTGGGTGGATGCGCAGCTCCCCGCCGATTCCGTGCGCGCCCGCTATCCAGCCGATCTGGACCCTTCCTTGGCCCCTGTGGTCAGGAGAGGTCGACATCTACCTTCTCCCCCGGTTTCACGGAGGCCGCCTTCGCAACCAGCCTTATGGCGTTTATGGTCGTCCCATGCTTTCCTATCACGCGCCCTATGTCGTCGGGCGCAGTCGATATGGTCACCATAGTCGCCCCCGCCCCGCTGCGCTCGCTTGTGACGCTCACGTCGCCGGGCTGATTTACGAGCCTGCCGACGATATACTCAACTATCGCGCCATAGTCCGGCATCGGCCGCTACTCCGGATCGGGCATGTCGGGTATCTCGCAGCAGACTCCGGCCGGCTCGGCCTTCTTCGCCTTCTCTGAAGAGAACCTGTCCAAAACGCCCGCCTTGCGCAGAAGCGCCCGAGCCGTGTCGGAGGGGATTGCCCCGACCGTCAGCCAGTGCAGAGCCCTCTCTTCGTCCACCTTGACGTCCGCCGGGTCGGTCATGGGATTGTAAGTCCCGAGCAACTCGATGAAACGCCCATCCCTCGGAGCGCGCGAATCCGCCACCACCAAACGATAAAACGGAGCCTTTTTCTTTCCGTGACGCGCCAAACGAATGCGAACTGCCATGTAAATAAAACACCTCCTTAAAGAATTTATGAAAAACCGCCGAACGGCGGCCTACAGCCCGGTTAGAAACGCGCCATCGTCATCGGCCCTTGAAAATGTTTTTCATAGCGCCGGAAATCTTGAACGACTTCGGCCCCATCCGCCCCAATGACTTCATCATGCCCTTCATCTGCTCGTATTGCGCGAGGACTTGGTTCACCTGCTGGACGCTGGTGCCGGACCCCTCGGCTATGCGCCTGCGCCTCCCGCCCTTTATTATCTCAGGAGACCTGCGTTCTTTAGCCGTCATTGACTGGATTATCGCCTCCGTGCGTTTCAGCCGGGACATATCGACGCTCGCGCCTTTCAGCGCCTTCGCGCCCCCCGGTATCGGCAGCATCTCCAGCACCTTGTCGAGAGGCCCCAGTTTTTTCACCTGCTGCAGTTGCGCGAGCATGTCCTCCAGCGTGAACCTGTTTTTCTTCATGCTGTCGGCAAAGCGGTCCATTTCGCCGATGTCAGCCGAACGCTCGATTTTTTCGAGCAGGCCGGCCATGTCTCCCATGCCCATTATGCGCGAAGCCATGCGAGAGGCGTCGAACTGCTCCAAGTCCTCAACGCGCTCGCCCATGCCGGCCAGCTTGACCGGCACGCCGGTAGCCGCCTTTATGGCAAGAGCCGGGCCGCCGCGCGCGTCCCCGTCGAGCTTCGTCAGCACCACTCCGGTGAGGCCGAGTCTGGCGTTGAATGCGTCAGACACTTCGACCGCCTGCTGCCCGGTCATCGAGTCGACCACGAGCAATATCTCGTACGGCGGGACCTTGGCCTTCATGTCGTCCAGCTCCGCCATGAGCTCGTCGTCCAGTTGTAGGCGCCCAGCCGTGTCCAGCAAAATCAGGTCGCACAGGTGGTCTTCCGCGTAGGCGAGCGATTTCACTGCAACCTCCGACGGATCGGTTTCGCCCGGCCCCGGGCCCCAAAACGCTATGCCGGCGCCCTCTGACAGGACCCTGAGCTGGTCCACAGCGGCCGGCCTGCGGAGGTCGCACGCCACGACGAGCGGTTTATGCGATTTCGACAGCATGCGGGCTATCTTGACAGTGGTGGTCGTCTTGCCCGAACCTTGAAGGCCGACCAGCATGTATACCGTGGGCGGCTTCGGGGATATCGCAAGCGGCGCAGGGGCGCGCCCCATTATCTTTACCAGCTCTTCGTAAACTATTGTGGCTACCTGCTGCGCCGGTGTTATCGAGTTCAGGACCTCGACCCCTGTAGCTCTGGACGCCGTAGCGTCCACGAGGTCCTTGACGACTTTGTAGTTGACGTCCGCTTCGAGCAATGCCCGGCGAACCTCCCGCAACGCTGCGGTGACGTCGTCCGCAGAGAGCTTACCCTTGCCTCTCAAACCGGCGAACACCGCGTCGAAACGTTCCTTGAGCGATTCAAACATCCGCTTTGCCCCCTTCGGAAATTACCCCCAACCGCACCGCCCGTTCCAAAAATTCTACAGGCAAGGCACCCCGGCTCTCATCAATCAGCGAGCGCAGCGATTCGTAAGCGTTGCGCAGCCCGATCAGGCCGAGGACCCTTTCTATCTCGTCGAGGCGTTCCAGCGACCTTTTGACCAAGTCGTGCGCCCCTTGGCGCGTCATTCCCAGCTCGACTCCGATTTCGGCGGCCGAAAGGTCCTGCCTCAGCATCAAGCCGCACGCTTCGCGCTGTTTTTCCGTCAGGAGGGAGGAATATGCGTCAAAAAGCTCACATAAGCGAACCCGTTCCAGCAATACTATATCGAGCCTATCGCCAACTTCGCCCATTTCCATCACTCCGCAGCGGATTGGATTATATTCCGGGACTTCCGCCATGTCAAGCAAATTTCTTGACAC
>JAISQC010000173.1 GCA_031274465.1 Synergistaceae bacterium
TCGACCTATGCCCATGAAGGGAATTTCGTGATTTGGTCGATCGAAGGGGTTGCGGTGTGGAGGTTCCCCAAAAGCCGGGCGGCGGACGCATACGAATTGTCGGACAGGTTCAACAGGCTCTTCAAGGCAGGGTTCGAGCTCGAAGACCTGCAAGTGGAGAAATCCGGCGGCGCATGGTCCCTGAAGATAGGGAAAAACTCATTGTATTCAGTGCCCGCCGATTACGCGGCTTCCATCAAGCAAGACGCCCAGAAGATCGCGCTTCAGATGATGTCGCGCGTTTACGAGGCGCTTGGCTCGCGCTTTGCCGGCAAACTGACGTCGGACTATCAGATAAGGGGGAAATACGACATAAGCGCCGCCGTCTCGTGGTACGGCGGGAAATTCATAGGCAAGAAATTTGCCAACGGCGAGCGCTTCACGGACACGCACCTCACTGCGGCGGCCAAAAGCCTCCCGTTCGGCACGCTCGTCAAACTCATCACCCCGTCTGGAAAGTACGTGGTGGTGAGGGTCACCGACAGGTTCAAAGAGCATAAGAACCGAGTGCTGGATATCTCCCACGCGGCGGCGGAACTGCTCGGCATCAAAAACGCCGGCACTGCGGCAGCCAGGATAAAGGTCATAGGGAAAGTGGATAGGGTCGGTGGAAAGTAACCGTGCCGTTGTCACGAGGTTCGCCCCGTCCCCGACAGGGTCCCTTCACATGGGGGGGGCCCGGACCGCGCTCTTCAACTACTTGTGGGCGAAACGGAACGGCGGCAGGTTTTTGCTCCGCTTCGAGGACACGGACAGGGCCCGCTCGGCCATCTGCCATGAAGACTCGATATTGGGCGATTTGAAGTGGCTTGGCATAGAACCTGACGAGATAACGGCCCGCCAGTCGGAGAGGGCGGCGCGCCACGCCGAAGTACTTGCGCTTCTGGAACGCCGCAACGCCGCATATCCCTGTTTCTGCGCGGCATCGGACGAGGCCGGCGCAATCGGCGAAACCAGCCGGCACGCTTGCAGGGACATCCCGGGCAACGAAGCGCGGGCGAGGATTGCAGGCGGGGAAAAGTGCTGCTGGCGCTTCAGGGCGCCAAGCGGACAAGCCCATACATTTAGGGACAGGCTTCGGGGGATAGTCTCAGTCCCAGCGGATTCCATCGGAGACTTCGTGCTCTCCCGCAGCGACGGCTCGGTCACCTATCTGCTGGCGGCGGTTGTGGATGACTGCGATTCCCGCGTGACGCACGTCATACGCGGGGAGGAACATCTGCCCAACGCCCCCAAGCAGGAGATGATCTGCGGGGCGCTTGGGTGGGATTTGCCGGAGTGGGTCCACATCCCCATGATCCTGGACGGGGAGAGGCACAAACTGAGCAAGCGCGGCGGCGCGGCGGCGATAAGCCGGTACAGGGAGCTGGAATGGCCGCCGGACGCGATAGTGTCATATCTGGCGACCCTAAGCTGGGCGCGCGCGCCGACCGACAGGATAGCCGGGCTCGACGAGCTGTCCGGGATTTTCGACCTCGATTCGGTCGCTCTGGCGCCGCCGGTCCACGACGAGTCGAGGATGAGGCATTTTGGGCGCGAGCACATGGCGCGGGCGCCTCGCCGCGAACTGCTCGAAGCGTGCCGGAGCTCGTTCGGGCCCGACGTCGGCTTCATGCCTCCGGATGCTGAGAAAATCTCGCTGATCGACGAATTGGCGCCGGCGTGCGCGACCCTCGGGGAGCTGAGGTCATCGCTCGAGACGGAGCTGGGGTATGGCGCGGACGCGCAGGGAACGGATGTCCCGAAGTGGCTTCCCGCCATCCTCGAACGGCTCTCCTCCATTCCGGAATCCGATTGGTCGTCGGCGAACATAAAAAATTCACTTAAATTATTTCAGAAAGAGCTGGCAGTGAAGGGGCGCGATTTCTTCCACCCCCTGCGCCTGTTTCTGACTGGCAGGCCGCAGGGAGCGCCGCTTGGCATCATACTGTCGTGTGTTGGGAAACGCGAGGCGATCAGGCGCATCGGGCGCGCGTGCGATGAACCGAACAAGCTGTGATCATGAAGGGAGAGGGTGTTTTGAACAAATTCGAGGAATACAAGGGCTTCACTTTCGACGACGTCCTGCTGGTTCCCGGCTACAGCGAGGTGCTGCCGTCGCAGGTGGACACGTCTTCGTTTCTTACGAGCGGCATCTCGCTGCACACGCCGATATGCAGCGCGGCGATGGACACGGTAACCGAGGCGCGGCTGGCGATAGCCCTCGCGCGCGAGGGAGGCATCGGGATACTGCACCGCAACATGCCTATCGAGCGGCAGGCGGCCGAGGTGGACAAGGTCAAACGCTCGGAAAGCGGGGTGATCGTTGACCCGTTCTACCTGTACCCAGAGGACAAGGTGAACAAGGCAATCGAGCTTATGGCGCATTACCACATTTCGGGAGTGCCCATTGTGGACAAAAGCTTTCGCCTGGTCGGGATCATAACGAACAGGGATCTTCGCTTCATCGCCGACTACGATCAGCCGATAGACAACGTAATGACGAAGGAAAACATAGTCACTGCCCCAATCGGCACCGATCTCGACAGCGCCAAGAACATCCTAAGCCGCCGCAAGGTCGAAAAGCTCCCGATCGTCGATTCGGACGGGAAGCTGAAAGGCCTCATAACGATAAAGGACATACAGAAAGCAAAGGATTTCCCGGATGCCAC
>JAISQC010000054.1 GCA_031274465.1 Synergistaceae bacterium
GAGGCGTGTATCAGCTCCTCCAAGTCGTCCACCCTTATCACTCCGAATTTTTTGAACAGGGCGTCGTACACCCTGTCCGACCCGGCGAGGCTTCCGGTGTGGGAGGCGGCGAGCCTGCCGCCCTTCTCCGACCTGCCGGTCTTCAGCACCACTATCGGCTTTCGGGCCAATGCTGCCTTCCTGAAAGACGCGGCCAGCCGCCCGGGGTCCTGGACGCCTTCGAGATATATCGCCACGACCTTCGTCGATTCGTCGCAGACCAGAAAATCGATGTAATCCTCCATGAAGGTGACGGCGCAGTTGCCGGCGGATATGGCGTATGAGAACTTCGGTGCCGGGCTGTCCATCATGGACAGGCAGAGCTGGCCGCTTTGCGATACAAACCCGATCGAGCCTTTTCTGTCCCTGTCCTCGGATATGAACGCGAAGGGGTACGCGCCGTCTATGAAATTGGCGAACCCGGCGCAGTTCGGGCCGACCAGCCCCATGCCCAGCCGCGCGCAGAGTTTTTTAAGCGACTCCTGCGCCAAAATGCCTTCCCTCGTCCCAACCTCCGCGTATCCGCTGGCATAGACGACGGCGCCGGCCGCTCCCCGCCCTGACGCTTCGAGCAGCATCGCCTCGACGGTGCGCATAGGGGTGCAGATCACAGCGAGGTCGAAATCCTCCGGAACGTCGCTCATAGACCTGTACGCCCTATGGCCGAAGATCTCGCTTCTTTTGTCGCTCACCAGAAAATAGCGGTTTTCGTCCATGCCGGAGATCACGTTGCGGCACGTGTCCCCTCCAAAGCCCTCTTTCTCGCTCGCGCCGACTACGCATATCCTGCGAGGCCTCATCAGGCGCCCTATGTCCATGCCGGCGCGCCCTGAAGGTTTCTGGCAAGCTCGAAGCCCTTTTCGAAACAGGATACGTTCTTCGCGCTGTCCTTCCCCTTCGAATCGAAAAACGCCGTCATCCCGCCGCGCGTCTCATCCCTGCCGAAAAGGGCGCCTGACGCCGCAAGCGCGCCGAGCATGCAGGCATTTGCACCTCGGGGGTTGCCGGAGCGCTCGGCGATCCCCGTCGCGTCCACCGACTCTATCCTTATGTCGCCCCTGAAGGACGCGCCGCATAGAGCGGCGTCGATCACCAGCAAGCCGCCGCGTCTCAGCATCGGCATGAATTTATCGACCGATTGTGCGTTCATTGCGATCAGTATGTCGATGTCGGTGACGAACGGGCTGCCGATTTTGAAGTCCGATATCTTAAGATTGCAGTTCGCCGTGCCACCGCGCATCTCGCTGCCGTATGACGGGATCCAGGTGACGTTTTTGCCGAGGATCATCGCCGTCCTGGCCAATATGAGCCCAGCCGTCAGCATACCCTGCCCCCCGAACCCGGAACAAACCACGTCACTCATTGCCCCCGCCTCGCAAGAACTCCCCGGTCGGGTATGTCTGCCGAACGACGCCGTTTATGTGCTTCATCGCGTCTGACGGCGACATCCCCCAGTTTGTCGGGCACGGGGAGAGCATTTCGACGAACGAGTAGCCGTAGCCGGCGTCCTGGGCATCGAAAGCGGACATCAGGTATTTTTTGGCTGTGGCGATATCCGCGCTCCCGGACAGCGAGCCCCTCGCGAGATAGGCTATGTCGAGGCCTCTTAGGATTTTTATTATGTCAAGCGGCCTGCCAGTGGCACCAGCGTCCCTTCCCATGGGCGTCGTGCTGGTTTTCTGACCTTCGAGGGTCGTTGGGGCCATCTGTCCGCCGGTCATCCCAAAAGTCCCGTTGTTGACGAATATCACTGTGATCCTCTCGTTTCGTATCGCAGCCCACATCGTCTCGGAAAGCCCTATCGCCAGGGCGTCGCCATCCCCCTGATACGCAAACACGGCGCAATCGGGGCGGCATCGCTTCAAGCCCACCGCGACGGCGGCAGCCCTGCCATGAGGCGCCTGAACGCAGTCTATGTCAAACGTGTCGGGCATCAGGGACGAGCAGCCGACGCCTATCGCTCCGATGGCCCTCTTGTCGCGCCCCGACTCCTCCAGAACTTCGGCTAAAATGCGGTTGGCTATGCCGTGCCCGCATCCGGGGCAGTATTTGGTTTCGGCGGAGCACGCCCTTGGCCTGAGCATGGCCATGCTAAAATGCCCCGTGGGCTGCGCCCAAAATTTCGCCTATCCTGGCCTCCACGTCCGAACAGGAGTACAGGCGAGTCCCGCCAAGCATGCTGTAAACGGGGGCTCTCATCCCGCAGGCGAGCGCGACGTCGCGGGCCATCTGCCCCAGCGCCGACATCTCAACCGATAAAAACGCCCTCGGCGCGAGGCCATCGAACGCGTTCACTGGATACGGGTACAGGGATATTGGGCGTATGAGGCCGACCCGCCTGCCCTGCGCCCTAGCGGACCTCATCGCCTCCTCGCATATACGAGACGAGATGCCGTAGGCCACCAGCACGATTTCGGCGTCCTCGGTCTCCAGGGATTCCCACCGCTGATCCTCTTTTTCGATCTTTTCGTATTTCGCCCTTACATAGCCGTCATATTCGTTCATGTAATACATGACTGAGGTGTGCCGCTTGAAATGCCCGTTGCCCTTGCCTTTGAGCGCCCATGCCGGGGCGTCGGGGTCGTGACATGCCATCGCCGGAAGCTCCACTGGCGCCATCATCTGGCTTATCGAAGCGTCGGAGAGTATCGTCACAGGGTTCCTGCGCTCTTCCGCCTTGCCGAACGCCATGACGGTGAGATCCGCCATCTCCTGCACCGACGACGGGGCGTAGACTATCGTGCGGTAATCGCCGTGCCCGCCGTTGTAGACGGCCTGCCAGTAGTCGCTCTGGCCCGTGAATATGTCGCCGAGGCCCGAGCCGTAGCGCATCACGTCCATGACCACGCACGGCAGCTCGGCCGACGCGATGTACGAGATGCCCTCCTGCAACAGGCTGTACCCCGGGCCCGACGAACTCGTCATGGCGCGAAACCCGGCGGCCGCCGCCCCATAAACCATCGATATGCCAGCCAGCTCCGACTCGCTCTGTATGAAAACCCCCCCGACCTCCGGCATCCGGCGCGACAGATATTCGAGGACCTCGCTCTGCGGGGTGATGGGATACCCGGCGAAAAACCGGCATCCGGCCCGGATGGCCGCTTCTGCAAACGCTTCGTTGCCTTTCATGAGCTCTTTCAAGGCATTACATCCCCCTTAGGGACTATCTCGAAGGCGCAGTCGGGGCACAGAACGTAACAAATTCCGCACGCGACGCACTTTTCCCTGTCCACATTGACGAATTGATAGCCCTTGCCGTTTATGCCGCGGACGTAAAGCGCTCCCCTTGGGCAGCCTTCCACGCAATAACCGCAGCCCTTGCACCTGTCTGCGCAAATCACGAGTTCCTCCATCTGAAAACGCGTTCCCGGACAGTCCGCCAAAACGTCAGATATCAGGAGTGTCGAACGTATCAGGCGCGAACATCTCCATGGCGGCCTGCCTGGTCGTCCTTCCGCTCCTGTCGGCTTCCTCGAACAAGCGCCTCGTCTGGCGCCGGACTATTTCAACAGTGTCTTTCACTATGCTCTCAGGTTCCGGCGCCACCAGCCCGAAAACCACCACATCGTAAATGCGTATGCCCCCCATGTTCGCGACGA
>JAISQC010000152.1 GCA_031274465.1 Synergistaceae bacterium
GAATAGCCTATCTCGCGATCCTCGTCCTTGCCCTGTTTTAAAAATTTGTTTTCAAAGAGCCCTCCGAACGCGAGCGCCTGTTTGTCGGTTTTCGACAGCTCGTCCTCTCCGACGACTCCGGCGAGGGAGCGCACGTCCTGCACGCGGCTGTACGAAGCGAATAGCTGGCTTGCGAGGTTCGGATGGTCCTCGCGCGTGAAGCCCTTGCCTATTCCGTCCTTCATGAGCCGTGAGAGGCTGGTCAGGACGTCGATTGGGGGGTATATCCCATTGCCGTCGAGGTCTCTGCTCAGAACTATCTGACCCTCGGTTATGAAGCCCGTCAGGTCGGGGATCGGGTGGGTGATGTCGTCGTTCGGCATCGTGAGTATCGGTAGCTGCGTCACGCTTCCGGCCTTGTTGCGGACGACCCCGGCCCTTTCGTAGAGCGACGCTAGGTCGCTGTAAAGATACGCCGGGTATCCCTTGCGGCTGGGCACTTCCCCAGCGGCGACGCCCAGCTCGCGAACTGCCTCGCAGTAGCTGGTCATGTCGGTTATTATGACCAGTACGTGCAGGCCGAGCTCATAGGCCATGTATTCAGCGGCCGTAAGCGCCATCCTTGGGGTCGCTATGCGCTCTATCACTGGGTCGTCGGCCAGGTTGAGATACGTCACGACGTTGTTCGTGCGGCCCTTCTCGGACAGCTCCCTCGTCAGGAACTCGGCGTCGTCGTGCTTGATGCCTATTCCGGCAAATACGACTGCGAAGTTCTCGGCGCCCATGAGCCGGGCTTGGGTCGCTATCTGGACCGCGAGCTGGTTATGGGGGAGTCCGTTGCCGGAGAATATGGGCAGTTTTTGCCCCCGTATGAGGGTCGTGAGCGTGTCTATCGAGGAGATGCCCGTGTGGATGAAATCCCTCGGGTACTGGCGCGCCATTGGGTTGAGCGGCATTCCGTTCGCGTCCGCCCTCTTGCCCCCGAAGACGGGGCCGCAGCCGTCTACGGGCTCGCCGAGGCCGTTGAAAGTCCGCCCAATGATGGATGGGGATAGCTGCACCTCAAGCGTGCGCCCGAGCAGTCTCACCCTCGTGTCGTTCGGGATCAGGCTGTCGGTGCCGGAAAAAACCTGCACCAGCGTCGCCTTTTGCGAGAGCGACACTATCCTGCCCCGGCGCGCCTTTCCGCCCGGGATCCTGACATCTACCAGCTCTCCGTAAAAAGAGTCGCTTCCTGCCGCGTTTTCGAGCAGTATAAACGGCCCGGTTACCTGCGACACTCCAATGTATTCGGCCTGCGGCATTATCGGGCGCCTCCTTCCTCGCGTGTTCGCTCAGTCCCCACCCTGTTCAGATGATTGTCCAGCTTTTTTCTGGCCCGCTCGAAGGACGATCTGTCGTCGGCTGAGAACTCGCGCAGGTGGGTTATGTCCTCCACCGCGTCGCTGCCCTTTATCAGCGATATCGGAACTCCCTTCCTCACCAGTTCGAGTCCTCTGTCGTAGAAATACATTATCATGTCGAGTATGGCAAACCCCTTCTCGGGCGGCGAATATGAATCCGAGCCGAAGGCCGCCTGCTGGAGGTATCCGTTTTTGACCAGGAAAGCTGTGTAGTTTACCAGCCTCTGGTCGTCTGGGAGGACGTCCTCTCCGACCAGGCGGATGACCTGCTGGATTTTCTCGTCCTCGAGCAGTATGGCCCTGGCTTTCTCCCTGAGTTCGCCCCATCGCGCGTCTACATTCCCTCCGAACCAGCCTTCTACTTCCGAGGCGTACTCGCTGTAGGACTCGAGCCAGGATATGGCCGGAAAATGCCGCGCGTTGGCGAGGTTTTTGTCCAGACCCCAGAAGCACCTGATGAAACGCTTTGTGTGCCTCGTGACCGGTTCCGTGAAGTCTCCGCCGGGGGGGGACACTGCGCCTATTATCGAGACGCTGCCGTTTTCCCCGCTCTGAGTGACCACCCGGCCCGCCCGCTCGTAAAATTCGGCAAGCCTCGAAGGGAGATAAGCCGGAAAGCCCTCTTCGGCCGGTATTTCCTCGAGGCGCCCGGATATCTCGCGAAGCGCCTCAGCCCAGCGGCTCGTCGAGTCGGCCATGAGCGCCACGTCGTAGCCCATGTCCCTGAAATATTCGGCTATGGTTATCCCCGTATAGATGGACGCCTCTCTAGCGGCAACCGGCATGTTCGACGTGTTGGCGATCAGTATGGTGCGCTCCATCAGTGGCCGCCCTGAGCGCGGGTCCTCGAGGACGGGAAATTGCTCCAGCACGTCGGTCATCTCGTTGCCCCGCTCGCCGCAGCCAATGTAGACGACGACCTGGGCTTCGCTCCACTTCGCGAGCTGATGCTGGGTGACCGTCTTTCCCGTTCCGAAACCGCCGGGTATCGCAGCCGTTCCGCCCTTAGCGAGCGGAAACAGCCCGTCTATAACCCGCTGGCCCGTCACGAGGGGCTCGTTCGGAAGCAGTCGGGCGCGATAGGGGCGGGGTACCCGCACCGGCCAGCGCTGAGTCAGCGGAACCTCGACCACCCGCCCGATGGCGTTGCGGACTTTGGCAACGATCCCCCCGCTCGAGACCTTGGCCTGAGGCGTTATCCAAGTGACCTCTCCCTCTATGTCGGGAGGGCATATTATCCTGTGCAGCATCAGCCCGGTTTCCTGAACGGTTCCAAGCAGCGTTCCCGACGAGACCATCTCGCCGGTCTCAACCGCAGGGGTCACTTCCCACATGAGGTCCGGCGATATCATTGGGACCTCTATGCCGGGCGAGATGTACATCCCCTCCTTCTCGAGAAGGGTTGAAAGAGGGCGCCCGATCCCGTCGAAAAAACCGCCGATGAGGCCGGGGCCAAGGGAAACGGATAGCGCCTCTCCCGATCCGGTTATAGCCTCGCCTATCCTCATGCCTTGGGTTTCCTCGTACACCTGTATGGTAGCCTCGTCTCCGTCCATGCGTATTATCTCGCCCAGAAGGCGGGTCTCCCCGACGTGCACCATCTCTCGCATCCCGAAGTCCCTCATGCCGGCGGCATGGATGACCGGGCCGTTTATCATCGAGATAAGTCCGACCCGCGAATCGCCAGTGTCTCTGCTTGGGCTGTCCAAAGCTCTCACCCCCTCTGATTAGAGCAGGGGCAGGAGGCGATCGGCCAGGGTGTCGGCCATTTCCTGCGTCCTCGACTGCCAGTCGGCGTTTATCTGGCGCTTGCCGTCCTCGCTGGTCACCCAGCATCCGCCGATGATCGGCGCCGGGTCGTGGTCGAAAGCCATTTTCTGCGGCGCGAGCTTTTTGTTCGCCGCTTCGACTACCTTTGGTCCGAGCGCCGCGTCAAGCGAAGCCAGTTTCAGCTTCAAGATGCCGGGGCTGGTGGACAGGTTTTTTGCCGCGTCTAGGGCGAGCCCGGTCAGGATATCCGCGTAATCCGGGCGATTTCTGAGGTGCGTCAGGCCGTCCTGAAATTTTTTGAGGGCTTCGCTCAAGAGCCTGTTCTGCTGCCTCAAGGCTTCCGTCGTCTTCTCCCTCTCTGCGGACAGTATCTGGCGCCGGTGAATGTCCTCGGATCGGGATTTCGCGTCGGCCAGGACCGCGTTCGTCTCCCTCTCCAGCTTCGCCATTTCTTTGGTCAGCCATTGCTCCGCCTCTTTTCTGGCGTCGGACGCAAGGGCCTCCCTCTGTTGATTTGCGTGTTCCAGTATGATGTTCTGCAGCGCTGAAATTTTTTCGTTTGCGATTTCGTTCATTCCATCTTCACTCCAATCGCGTCCCGGACATACTTCGTCAGAAAATCGGGGCTGCGTTTCGTTCCGTGCCTGTCGGGTATCTCGACCACGATCGGCAATTCTCCGTGTTCCCTCAGTCGCTGTATGGTTTCCGGCAGCAATTCCGCGATCTTTTCAGTGACAGCCAGAATGGCCACGTCGTGCCTGCCGAGCGCGCATTCCATTGCCTGTTCGGCTTCGTCATATCCGTGGACAACGACCCCTTCTATGCCGGCGAGCTTCATGCCGACCAGTGTGTCGTGGTTGTCGCTGATAAGATAAGCTTTCACCGCGAGCTGCCTATGCGGCCAGCCTGCTGAATATCAGAATAGAGATGATCATTCCGTATATGGCGACCCCTTCCGCGAGCCCGACGTAGATCAGGGCGGTGCCCATTGCGCTGGGCTGTTCTCCGATCAGCCCGATTGCGGCCGACCCCACGCTTCCGACTGCTATTCCAGCGCCTATGCAGGCCAGCCCCGTAGCCAAGGCCATCCCGATGAAGCCCATTCCATTGCTGGACGCTTGCTCCGCGTTAGCCGCCGCCTGCCCGCCGGAGACATCGGCAGCCACCGCCGCAGCGGGCAGGAGCATGAAAACCGCCCCGGTCAGCAACACGCACGACGAAACGACCGTCATCGCGACGAACATTTTTTTGGAACCCTTAACCCCCCCACGCCGCATCAAAAACCCCAGGCCAACAGTCCCCAATGCTGCTGCAACGCTTAAAGCGAGTCCGAACATCCGACATCATCCCCCATATAAATTAATATTCGATTGGCAATGCCTCATCTCAGAACTTCTGGAACGACCTGTCCTTCTTCCATGTGACCGGCTTGAACACGTTGCCCCCGCCCCGGTAGAACTTTCCGAAAAACTCATAGTATTCCAAGCGCAGGACCTGAATGAAGACTATAAGGCCTTCCATGCCGACTATAAACAGGTTGCCGAGCACCAGCACCAATATTTTTAAAAATATTCCTCCCCAGACGCGCTCCATCATCTTCGATAAGAGCATGACGGCGAGCGACAGCGCGACGTGGTTCAGCGCGAATGCGGCGAGCCTCACGAACGACGCGGTGTTCGTGAAATAATTCATCAGGTTGTGGACCACCTCGAAGACCTGAAGGGCCGTGGATTCGCTCTCCACCTTCTGACGAAGCAGCGTGCGCGCCAGAGTGTCGCGGAAGAGCGTCAATAGCAGCACTGCGGCGATCACATACCAGAGGTACGTGACGGGGAAGGGCAATTCCGCCCCGGCGAAGGATACGTATATGGCAACGGCCGACCCCCAATAGACGAAAAGCCCCGCTAGGCCCTGCCCGTCGAAAAGCAGCTTGCCGAAGTCCCGCTCCCTGTATCGTATGACCATGTTGAGTATCATGCCTACGCTTATCATCACGATGCCGAACACTATCGCCACTGCGAAGAGCTCGTCGGTGTCGTGCATCGGAGACAGCCAGAGGGCGTATTCCGGGAACTCCACCCCCATGGCGCTGCCGTAAAGCAGCCCAAACACCACCGAGCTGCAGGACGCGCACTTCATGACGTAGGCGAGAGACCTGTTCAATATGTTTTTCTTCCCCATATATGTGGCCCCTAGCCAGAGCAATATGCCGTGCCCGACGTCTCCGAACATGAACCCGAAGAACAGGATGAAGGTAATGGCCACGAAGGGCGACGGATCGATCTCTCCGTAGGATGGAACGCTGTAAAGCGCCACCACGTCCTGAAACGCCCGAAATACTTTGTTGTTGCGGAGCATGGTCGGAATGCGCATCCCCGAGGAAGCGACGTTCTTCACCTGCTCGACCGTTATGGAGGTCCTCGGGGCGTCCCGCTCTATCGAGTCCTTTATGCCTAAGTAGGTGTCCTCCGGTATCCATCCCGACAGGACGTACATCCCGCCTATTTCGCCCCTGCCCTTGCATAGGTCGTACACGCGCTGCATGGTGTAGACCCTTGAGTACAGTTTTTCAAACTCGTCGCGATTTTCATTCAGGATGTTGGCGGTCGCTTCCTCCAGCCCCTTTATCGAGCGCTTGTGGAACTCAATGCTGTGTTCGACCTGTTTCAGGGGGTCATCCGACGACAGGCGGTTCGTGATCTCGGACAGGGAAAACTCCTTGAAATAGACGGCGTCCAGTATTTTTTGGGAACCCTCTTTGTATCCCGGTACGGTGAATACGAGTATCCATACGCTGTCATCATGGCGCGACAGCTCGACCGCGAGTATTGGCGCGTCGATGGTCGTCTCTTCCAGCCTGTTGAAATTGTCGCTCGATATCCGCCCAAAACGGGCTACGGCGAACTGAGCTTCGGACAGCTCGCGAGGTTTCATGTCCAGGGCGGACAGCGCCTCGACGTAAGTTTTTGTGGCCTCCAGACGCTCCAGCTCCTCCATAAGCGTCTCCCTGCGGGTGCCCCAGGTTTCCAGCTTTCTGGTGGTCTCCTCCACCAGCCGCTTGGCTTTGTGATAGCTGAACCCGGAGTCGAGCGGTATCGGCACTGGGTCGGGGATTTCCTCCCCAGCCACCCTCCATACCGTGGACATCTTGCTCACCAGCTCGTCGTACGGATTGTCGCTCTCTGTGGTGATGCGGGACCTCAGCGTCCTGTCGTTTATGAGAAAATCGATCGGCATCGGCTGGAATCCTCCTGAGAGGACTATCCTGCGCGCGACGGATTCCATCTCCTCGTGCGGCCCTACCATGGTCAGGGCGACCATTTTCATTACGGCCATTCGGTTTCACCTCCCGTTGTGAGTATGGGCCTCGTAAGGTAAGCCGCCGCATGGCGCCTGTCGTGCCCGTAGCGGACGTATTCGATGATCCGTATTATGTCTGTTATTTCAAATTCCTTCAATATATAGTAGCTTACCGCCGTGTGAAATCCGGGCGGCCCGTCGCCAAACACCCTGCGGGCTTGGGCATATATATACCTTTTAATGTTCCGCTCCAGCAACAGTTGAGGGTTCTCGTCGCCCTGAGCGTCCGATATCAGCTCCGCATACCTCGGAAAATGCGGAGATAGCGCCTCGCAGAAGCCGTCCGCGCTGTCCAATCGCGCTATTTCGCGCAGCACGGCCATCGTCACCTTGAAACGAACCGGCAGGAGCCTGTTCAGCATTTCCTCCGGCGTCATGTCGTAGAACTTCATGGATCTGTACAATATATATATGTTATACAGGTCTATCCTGACCCCGAATATTGGGAGCAGGCGGTTTCGCTCGTCGGCGTCCAATTTTCCCAATTTCTTGTAGATCAGCAGCTCTATGAACATGTCGAGGGCCATCTCCAGAGGGAAGAGGCTGTTTTCCTCGCCTGAGTGGAGGCGCTTGAGCGGCTCGGCGAGCACCCGGTAATAGCGCGTCCCCTTGAGTACATCCGAAATTTCCGAGAAGTCGCGGGATGAAAGGGCGTTCTCGTACGAGATTTTCGAGTTTTTCGACATATACAGCCTGCGCCTGAGTTCGTCGCGGTTTGCGCGGCCGGACGCTATGTATCTGAATATGCTCTTTAAATTTTCCGCCTCGTGCCGGTACGTCAGCGCCTTGAAAAACGTATCCCGAGGGCTGCTCATGTGTATGAGAAATCCCTCCGCCTGAGCCAAAAGCGTGTTCTTGATGGCGGCTTCCAGGTCGTGCCTGTGAGGCTCGGGCAGAGCCGAGATCGTCTCCTCGTAAAACGTCCCGCGCAGTTTCTGCGATATCTCCGTCACCGTGTCGCTGCTCAAAAAATCCCAATAGTCATCTACCGACAAGAGGCGGCTGAAAAGCACGTGGGCTTTCACGCCCACCGACAGGCACTCTCCGATAGAAGACCAGGACAAGCCTACCTGCCTCCGGCCAATATTTTGTCCACCGTCTCGGCCAAGACGGCGGCTACTACGGTGTCCACATTTTCGTCAAATCGCTTGTTTACCCGGTCGCGCTCTTCCTTTCCGAGGTCGAGGATCTGTTTCGCCTCGGTCTGCGCCGAGGTAAGCGCATTGGCCATCAAGCTCTTGGCTTGTTCTCTGGCAGACGCCATCTTGCTCTCCCTGTCAGGGATAAAAATCTCCTGCGTGGTCGTTATGACCCCCGCGGATTCGCCTTTCGCATCCGCCACTATCCTCTTGGCCTCGCTTTCAGCGCCGAGGAGAACGGTCAGAACTTCTTGCAACGCGCTCATATGTATCCCTCCATACGTTCATAAGACAACTTCGCCCTCGCGGCTTGACGCAAACTCCAGTGGAACATTATACAGCCTTGGATTCATCCTGTGGGGAATTCTTTTTTTCCCTGTTCTCTTTGGCAATTTTCATGCGGACGAAATCCTCGCGCTCGCTCTCTTCGAGCACGCCGTTTATGAAGGCGATCTTTTCCTTGTCCGACGGGATCACCACTTTCTCGAGGGCGTTGACTCGCCTGTGTGTGCGGCGTATTTGCACGGCAAGGCGATAGACGCTCGTCTCGACCTCGGCTAGTTTCAAAAGCGTCGAGAGGACTTTTCTGAACGAGAGATAAGCGTCATCCATGGCGGCGGTCGAATTGATGAAGGAATAGCCGGGTTTTATGGAGGGGTCGATCTCGTCGATGTCAGGTATTTCGACCCCCATCACAGAGCGAAGCCTTACCACGATCTCGTCGGTGCTCGGAATGGAATCGGCAATGTCTTCGACGGTGTCTATCCCGAGCGATATGTTCGCGATTTGAAGGGCTTTGTACGAGTCCTCGAAGGTCTTTATGACGTCTCTTTGGAGATCGCGGGCTGAGTCGATATGGCGGACCAGCTCGAGCATGAGGACCTGTCTTTTCTGCTCGAGAAGGTCGTGCCCGTTCTCGGCCTGAGCCATTGATTTTTGGAGTTTGACGAGATTCCCTCTTGTCGGTGCGATCCTTCTTGCCA
This sequence comes from Synergistaceae bacterium, assembly GCA_031274465.1. Lineage (GTDB taxonomy): Bacteria > Synergistota > Synergistia > Synergistales > Synergistaceae > JAIRKI01. The sequence continues at coordinate 8,635 of JAISQC010000152.1, forward strand.
TCTTGCCCTCCGAGCGTAAAAAAACATTTTGTCATGCTAATTTTAACCTTCGTGGTGGAAAAAACAAGAGGGTTATGCACTAACGTTATACGCTGACGCGGCGTAAAAAAAATATTTTGTTATAATATACTCCGAGAGGGCTACGCGCTGGCAGCGCGCAAAATTTCAGATGGAGGCGATTCGATGTTCTTTCTTTTTATAAGCGGGACCGAAGTGGCGCTCGTCCCAGGCCTCACCGCTGCGGGCGCAAACCACGACGTCCTGCCGCTCACCGCGCCGGCGGACGCCGATCTCATCCGTTTCGGGCATCCCGTGGCGGTGGACTGTTTCCCTGTGGATCCCGACGGGCATCCCACCCCGGCGGTCATCACGAGGGCCGCAGTGCTGGAGGCCGATATCCCGGTGTGCGTCGTGCGGGCAGGCTCTTTTTTGCCGCCTGCGCCCCCGTACGTGGAACTCGGGGCGCCTGCGGGCAAGGACCCTCAAATTAGCGCGGCTGTGCCGGGCGCGCGAGATATATACGAGCGATCTGCCGCGATGGCACGAAGCTGCGTGAGGTCCGATGAGCGCATCATGCTGGCTGAAAGCATACCGGGGGGCACGACTACCGCGCTGATGGTTTTGCGCGCGCTCGGATACGACTCCGCGATGTCGTCGTCCGGGGGGAGGTCCAACCCAGTCGAGCTGAAGGAAAAAATATGGCGCGCCGCTTCGGGCAGGCTGAAAATAGGGGTCGGGTCGTTTAAGGGCGATCCCTTGGGCGCGATCAGCGAGCTCGGAGACCCTATGCAAGCTTCTGTACTTGGGTTTATTAATGGTATTAATAGTATAACTGAGGTTATTTTAGCCGGAGGCACTCAGATGCTCGCCATCGCGGCATGTCTGAAAACGCTTGACCCGAGCCGCAAAATCAAAGTGGCCACGACCAGATATGTCGCGGAGGATCCGTCCGCTTCGTTTCGCGAACTGGCAGATGAGCTCGAAATTGACACCTACGTAGCCCCGTACGATTTCTCGGGTTCTCCTTACGGCGGTCTCCGAGACTACGAGGCCGGATGCGTGAAAGAAGGCGTCGGCGCGGGAGGGGCGGCGCTGTACGCGTCGTGGAGCGGCGTTGGGGTAGAGCGGATAATTGACCGGACCAACTCCGTCTACCGAGAGATAATTGAATCTCACGCATAACGGACGATTGCCCGTATCGTTCGGTTATGCCGCAGCGGCGTCGGCCATGTGCCTTGCGGTGATATCCGGGCTTTACTTCGGGGAAATAAGGATCACTTTTAGCGAGCTTTTCGACATGCTGGCGCAAGGCCCTGTGGCGGCTGTCGAGGAAGAGATAAAGTACGGGCTTGTCTGGAGACTGAGGATGCCTCGCGTTTTGTCCGCCCTCATGTCGGGCGCCATACTCGCGTCGAGCGGGGTCATCTTCCAGGCGGTTTTGCGAAACCCTCTGGCCGAGCCATATACCCTCGGAGTGGCGAGCGGCGCCGCGTTCGGTGCGTCCGTGGCGATATTTGCCGGGCTGAGATGGATCACTATGGCTTCATTTGCCGGCAGCATGGCAGCGCTATGCGCCGTATGGGCTTTGGGGGAGAGGGATGGAACGGGCGACGACGTTTCCGGGGT
>JAISQC010000171.1 GCA_031274465.1 Synergistaceae bacterium
TTCGCCCGACCTGATAGGGCTTGTGAGGGGCGGTTGGGTCGCGGCGAGGGGCGGGAAAATATGCGCCCTTGGAACTAAGGGCGATGTCGAGCCCATGATATCGGATTCGACAGAGGTGATCGACGCCGCAGGGCGCGTCGTGGCGCCGGGCTTCGTGGATAGCCATACCCACGTAGTCTTTGGCGGAACGCGGGTCGGGGAATATTTCGCCAAGATAGAAAAACTGTCCGGCGACGAGATAAAACGCCGCGGCATAAAGACGGGCATACTGACGACGCTCGAATCCACGCGCGAGCTGTCCCTCGAAGAGCTGTATGAACAGACCGCCGCCCGGGTGAGCGATATGATCGCGTCGGGCACCACCACCTTGGAAAGCAAGAGCGGCTATGGCCTCGACAAGGACACAGAGCTGAAACAGCTCGAAGTAAACAGGCTCTTGGAGGATAGGCTCCCCGTGAGCGTCGCGTCCACTTTTCTCGGCGCCCACGGCTGGCCTCACGATATGGCGAAAGAACGCTACATGGACTTTTTGGTGCGCGAGATGATACCTCTCGTCGGATCTTCCGGGCTTGCCGAGTTCTGCGACGCGTGGTGCGACGAGGGGCACTATACCGCGAGCGAGTGCGGCGCCATACTCGAAGCCGGTTTGTCGGCCGGGCTGAAGCCGAAGCTGCACGAAGGCGGCTACTCGTACATAGGCGGGGCGGAGGTAGCGTCGGATCTGAAAGCGGTCTCGGCGGATCACCTGAATTACGATCCGAAGCCGTCGCTGCGCCGCCTTGCGGAAGCCGGGGCTGTCGGCGTGCCGCTTCCGGGCATCGATTTTGCCGTGGGGCATCCGCTTCCCTTTGACCCCGCGCCGATGATAGAAGAGGGTCTCGAGCTTGCCATTGCGACGAATTGCTGCCCTGGCTGCTGGTGCACTTCCATGCCGTTTATAATAATCTTGGCGTGCCGCAGGCACGGGATGTCGTCCGAACGCGCGATAAGGGCCGCGACGATCGGAGGCGCAAAGGCGCTTGGCAGGCAGGACAGGGTGGGCTCGATAGAGACGGGCAAAGACGCCGACATCCAGATATGGGATCTCGAACGCCACGAGGATATCGCCTATCATTACATGACGAACCCAGTGAGCGTCGTGATAAAAGGGGCGCGTGTCGTAGCGCGCGGTTCGTCCCTACTGCCGGAAAATTAAAAATCTTTAAGAAGGAGCTGGAAAAGTGAAAAAAATAATGCTTTGCGAACTCAACGTCAGCGAGGGAAGGGATTCCGGTAAGATAAAACAGCTCACAGGGGCTCTTTCCGCTACCCCGGGCATAACCGTCATCGAAGTCAATTCCGACAGCGACCACAACCGCAGCGTGTACTCGTGGATCGGCGAGCCGGAAAGCGTTTTGGACGGGGCGATGAACCTGTCCAAAAAGGCCGTTGACCTCATCGACATGAGCCAGCATCACGGCAGCCATCCCCGCATGGGGGCTGTGGACGTCGCGCCGTTCATTCCCATTCGCGGGATATCGGTAGAAGAAGCCCTCGAAACGGCGCGTAAATTCGGCAGGTTCCTGGGGGCATTGGGGGTTCCCGTCTATTATTACGAGGACGCGGCCATGCGCCCCGAGCGGCAAAACCTGGTGGACATACGCAAGGGGCAGTACGAGGCGCTCTCGGACAAGATGAAGGACGAGGCCTGGCGCCCGGACGAGGGCCCGTTCGCCTTCGTCCCGAAATCCGGCGCCACCGTCACGGGAGTCCGCTTCCCCCTCATAGCGTTCAACGTCAACCTGCGCACGGCCGACCTCGCGGTCGGCAAGGAGATCGCCCGCATGGTTAGGCACTCGGGCGGGGGGCTGAGATACTGCCGCGCGATAGCCCTGCGCCTGGAGGACAAGAACATGATTCAGGTATCGATGAACCTCACGAATTACGAGAAGACTCCCATCCCACTCGTCTTTGATCTAGTAAAGTCCCTTGCCGACAATTTCGGAGTGGGCATAGCCGAAAGCGAGCTCGTGGGCCCGATACCGCTTGCGGCTCTGGAGGGCGTGGTTCGCCATTGCCTTCGGGTGCGGGCGTTCACCGTGGACCAGATAGTGGAGAGCCACCTGTTGGGGTAGGCTCCGCTCCCGAGCGGCTTGGGGCGCCGTTACTCCAGCGCCCCTACCTCCGCCTCGACAGCTTTCAGCAGCGCGCCGCTTCCGACGAGGTCTGAAGCGGCATTTTGGTCTTTGTAGAATATGCGGTCATTTTCCATGGCCGCGACGCGCTCGCGTATGGCCTTGTACGCGGCGGAGGTGCCCTTCCCGTGCGCCCGATTCCCCTGAAGATCTATGGCTTGGGCGGCGCACATGAGCTCTATCCCCAGCACTGCGGCGACGTGGCTGACGATCGTGGAGGCTTTGCGTGCCGCAATGGTCCCCATGCTCACGTGGTCCTCTTGCCCCGCCGAGGTTGGGATCGAATCGACGCTTGCCGGATGAGCCAGCACTTTGTTTTCAGAGACGAGGGCGGCCGCAACGTATTGCGGGATCATGAAGCCGCAGTTGATCCCCCCGTTTTTCACGAGAAAGGCAGGAAGCCCGTGGTTCGTAGCGGGGTCGATCAGCTTGGCGATGCGGCGTTCCGACACGCTTCCCACCTCCGCCATCGCGATTCCGAGCGTATCCGACGCGATCGCTATGGGCTCCCCGTGGAAATTCCCCCCAGAGAACACGTCGCCACTGTCGGTGAACACCAGCGGGTTGTCGGTCACGGCGTTCATCTCGGTCGAAATTGCCCCCTTGGCGTATTCGAGGGCGGTTTTCACCGCTCCGTGCACCTGAGGCGAGCATCGCACGGAGTACGCGTCCTGCATCCTCTCCTCGCCCTGATGCGTTGTGTACCCGCTGCCGTCGAGAAGCCTTCGGATGTTGGACGCGCTTTCGATCTGGCCCTTGTGCTTGCGGATCGCGTGGATGCGTGGGTCGAATGCGTCGATTATGCCGCGAAGCGACTCCATGGTCAGCGCGGCCGCTATGTCGGCTGATTTGAGCAGGATGGCCGAATCGTACAGGGCGTGCGCCGCCACCGACGTCATGCACTGCGTCCCGTTTATGAGGGCAAGCCCCTCTTTGGCGCGAAGCTGGATCGTCGGGATGCCCGCCATGGACATGGCCTCGCCGCCCGGCATGACCGTCCCGCGAAACTCAGCCTCCCCCAAACCGAGCATGGGAAGCACCATGTGCGAAAGCGGGCAGAGGTCGCCGCTCGAACCGACCGAGCCCTTTTCAGGGATGATAGGATGCACCCCTTTGTTCAGCATGTCAATGAGGGTCTCGATTATCCCAGGCCGGACCCCGGAAAAGCCGCCAGCCAGTGAATTGGCCCTCAGAAGAAGCATTCCGCGCGCTATGTTCCGGGGGAGCGGGTCTCCTACGCCGCAGGCGTCGGACAGGATGAGGTTGACCTGCAGCAGGTTGAGCTCGTGTTCCGGTATGGCAACGTCGGCGAAACGCCCGAAGCCCGTGTTTATGCCGTACATCGGGCGCCCTTCCGAAACAAGCGAGTCGACGACGCGCCGCGACTCCTCCACGCGTTTGCGCGCTTCATCATCGAGCGAGACTGAAGCGCCGTTCCTCGTTACGGATATGAAATCTTCCAAAGTAAGGGTTGCGCCGTCAAGCGATACGGTTTTTGCCATTATCTGCCACTCCTTCGATGTAAGGGATGCGTGAGTTCAAAAAATTTCAATGTCGCGCGCTTGCGACGGAACCGCGCGGCGCGGCGAACATCCGTTGAGATTATATATGGCGGCGGCAGAAACGTCTCGTGGTTTTTATGGAAAAAGAAAGTTTGAAATTTTTCGAGAAACTGGCAAGCTCTCGGTATGAATTTCGGCGTTTTGACAATATAATCGCAGTTGATCCAAACTCAAAATGACGGAGGGATTGTGAGTGCCACATAAGACGGACATCGAAATAGCCCAGGAAGCGGCGATGGCGCCGATAGCCGAGGTCGCCGCCAAACTTGGGATAGCCGACGGCGAGCTGGAGCTTTACGGCAAGTACAAAGCGAAGGTGGCGCGCGGGCTGTGGGACAGGATAAAAGACAGGCCAGACGGGCGCCTGATCCTCGTCACGGCGATAACTCCCACGCCGGCCGGGGAGGGGAAGACTACGACTTCCGTCGGCTTGGCGCAGGCATTGGCCCTCATCGGCAAAAAAGCGACGCTCGCCCTGCGCGAGCCGTCGCTTGGCCCGGTCTTCGGCATAAAAGGCGGGGCGGCTGGCGGAGGCTACAGCCAGGTCGTGCCGATGGAGGACATCAACATACATTTCACAGGCGACTTTCACGCCGTCACTTCCGCGCACAACCTGCTTGCCGCCATGCTCGACAACTCGGTGCAGCAGGGGAACCGGCTCGGCATCGACCCGAGGCGCATAGTTTTAAGGCGCGTCCTCGACATGAACGACCGCTCCCTCCGCAGGATAGTGATCGGGCTGGGCGGAAGGACAGAAGGGGTGCCGCGCGAAGACGGTTTCGACATAACCGTAGCGTCAGAGGTGATGGCCATCCTATGCCTCGCTTCCGGCGTGCAGGATCTGAAGCGCAGGCTCGGCGAGATCATCGTGGCATATACTTATGAGGGCAAGCCGGTCCGCGCCCGGGACCTCGAAGCGCACGGCGCGATGGCGATGCTGCTGCGCGACGCCATAAAGCCGAACCTCGTCCAAACGCTGGAACACGTCCCAGCATTCGTCCACGGGGGGCCGTTCGCCAATATAGCGCACGGCTGCAACAGCATAATGGCCACAAAGTACGGCCTAAAGCTCGCGGATTATTTCGTGACGGAGGCTGGTTTTGCGGCAGACCTGGGCGCCGAGAAATTTTTCGACATCAAATGCCGGATAGCCGGGTTGCGGCCAAACGCGGCAGTGATCGTGGCTACCATACGCGCCCTCAAAATGCACGGAGGGCTGCCCAAAGACGAACTGGCCTCGCCGAACTTGAAGTCGCTGGAAGCGGGCATCCCAAACCTCGAAAAGCACGTGGAGAACATGCTGTCGTACGGCTTGCCGGTCGTGGTGGCCATCAACGCTTTCCCGACTGACAGCGAGGAGGAGCTTCGCTTCATTGTGGAAAGGTGCGCCGCGCTGGGCGTTCCAGTGGCAAGATCGGACATCTGGGCGCAAGGCGGCGCCGGGGGGGTGGAGCTGGCGAACCTGGTGGTCGAGGCCTGCGGCAAGCCGAATGAATTTCATTTCCTGTACGACTCGGACAGCCCGCCGATGGAAAAAATAACGACGATAGCGACAAAGATCTATGGAGCGGCCGGAGTGTCTTTCACGGACAGGGCAATGTCGGATTTGAAGCTCATCCACGAGCTTGGCTGCGACGGTTTGCTGGTCTGCATGGCAAAGACGCAGTCGTCGCTGTCGGACGACCCGAACGTGAAAGGGCGCCCCGAGGGCTTCACGCTCACGGTGCGCGAGGTGAGGCTGTCGGCCGGGGCCGGCTTCATAATTCCGATAACCGGCACGATAATGACGATGCCGGGCCTTCCAAAGAGGCCTTCCGCCTGCGACATCGACGTGGACGAGAACGGCAGGGTGTCCGGGCTCTTTTAGGCGAAATATTAATGAGGAGTTGATTAAAATGTTCGACGCGACCGGAAAGGCGTTAGAAGTAAGGCTGGACTTCACGGGCGGCTTGCCAAGGGCGGCGGAGTTCGAGCCAGGGATACGGAGGGCGCCCAACAGGGGCCAGGTTTTGAGCGAATCTGAAACAGCGCTCGCCCTGAAAAACGCGCTCAGGTACATCCCGAAAGAATTCCACCGCGAGATCGCCCCTGAATTTCTGGCGGAATACCGCGAGCGCGGGAGAATCTACGGCTATCGCTTCCGCCCAAAGGGGCGAATCATCGGAAAACCGATAGGCGAATACAGGGGAAAATGCGTGGAGGCCAAGGCGTTTCAGGTGATGATCGACAACAACCTCGACTTCGACGTAGCGCTCTACCCCTACGAGCTGGTGACATACGGCGAGACAGGGCAGGTCTGCCAGAATTGGATGCAATACCTGCTCATCAAAAAATACCTCGAAATATTGACGGACGAACAGACGCTCGTGCTGGAATCCGGGCATCCGCTGGGCATATTCAAATCCAAACAGGATTCACCGCGCGTTATTCTGACCAACGGCCTCATGGTCGGGATGTTCGACAGCCAGGAGGGTTTTTCCCGGGCTGCGGCGCTCGGGGTGGCGAATTACGGGCAGATGACCGCAGGGGGGTGGATGTACATCGGGCCGCAGGGCATCGTCCACGGCACGTACAACACCCTGCTGAACGCGGGAAGGGAAAAACTCCGCATAGAGAAGGGAAAAGGGCTTGCGGGAAGCCTTTTCATCTCATCCGGGCTCGGCGGGATGAGCGGGGCGCAGCCGAAGGCGGCGGAAATCGCCGGGGCTGTCTCGATCATCGCGGAAGTGGACCCGTCTAGAATAGACACGAGGCACACGCAGGGCTGGGTCAAAAAGAGGACCGCCAGCTTGGACGAGGCCTTCGCATGGGCGGAGGAAGCGATGGGGCAAGGAAAGCCCCTGTCGATCGCCTTCGAGGGCAACGTGGTCGATCTGCTCCAATACGCCCTCGATCGCGGCAAAAGGATCGATCTGCTGTCCGACCAGACGTCGTGCCATGCTGCCTACGAAGGCGGCTACTGCCCTTACGAGATCACGTTCGAAGAGCGCACGAAGATGCTGCGCTCCGATCCCTTCGAATTCAGGAAGCTCGTGGACAGAAGCCTGCGAAAGCACTTCGAGCTGATAAAGGCACTGGTCGAAAAAGGGGCGTATTTCTTCGACTACGGGAACTCATTCATGAGGGCCGTGTTCGACGCGGGCGTGCGTGAGATAGCGAAAAACGGGTCCGACACGTATGACGGGTTCATATTCCCGTCGTATGTGGAGGACATCATGGGGCCGCTCCTCTTCGACTACGGGTATGGTCCGTTCCGCTGGGTCTGCCTGACGCGCAGGGCTGAGGACCTCCGGGCGACGGACAGGGCCGCGATGGACTGCATCGACCCGTCGAGGCGCTTTCAGGACTACGACAACTGGGCTTGGATCCGCGACGCGGAGAAGAACGAACTGGTGGTCGGCACGCAGGCTCGGATACTGTATCAGGACGAGGAGGGGCGCATGAAGATAGCGCTCAAATTCAACGACATGGTCCGCAAGGGGGAAATAGGGCCCGTGATGATCGGGCGCGACCATCACGACGTATCCGGCACGGATTCCCCGTTCCGTGAGACGTCGAACATAAAGGACGGCAGCAACGTGATGGGGGAGATGGCCATCCAGTGCTTTGCCGGCAACTGCGCTCGCGGCATGAGCCTCGTAGCTCTGCACAACGGCGGCGGGGTCGGCACCGGAAAGGCGATAAATGGCGGGTTCGGCCTCGTTCTGGACGGGAGCGAGAGGGTGGACGGCATAATACGCTCGTCCATGAGCTGGGACGTGATCAGCGGCGTCGCGAGGCGCGCGTGGGCGAGAAACGCTCATGCGATAGAGACTATTGAGGAGTTCAACAGGAAAAGAAGCGACGGCCATATAACGCTGCCGTTCGTAGCCGACGACGAGTACCTGGCCTCGCTCGTTCGGAGTTAGATCGATCATTTGCTTACCGATGGGGGAAGTGATTTCAATGGCGTTTGCGAGCGGCACAGTAAAAAAATTTTTGGACGATCTGGCAAGCGATTCCCCGGCGCCAGGGGGCGGAAGCGTGGCGGCCCTTGGCGGGGCGCTCGGCGCCGGCCTCGTCTCGATGGTTTCACGCCTCACCGTCGGGCGCGAGAAATACCGCGGGAATTGGGAGGCCATGGAGGCGATTCTGTCGGAGAGCGAGCCTCTTCGCGAGAAACTCGCCTTCCTGATGGACGAGGACACGAAATCCTTCAACGCCCTGATGGCGGCGCTCAAACTGCCCAAGGAGTCCGAAGCCGAGAAATCTGCCCGCAGGGAGGCCATCGAAGATGCCTCGAAGGCATCGACCGAGGTTCCGCTGGCGACCCTCGAAGCCTGCGCGGGGATCGCGAAGCTCGCGTCAAATGCCGCCAGGCTCGGAAACCCGAACGCCGCTTCCGACGCCGGCAGCGCGGCGCTGTTGGCTGAAGCGGCCGGCAAGGCGGCGGCGTACAACGTCAGGATAAACCTGCCCGGCATAAAAGACGCGGCTTTCGTCTCGAAGGCAAGGGAAAGGATGAAGCGCGCGCTCGGCGAGATATCCCAAAGCTGCCTCGATGCCTACGAGGAAATGGACAGGATTTTGGGGGATGTAGAAACTTAAAACGGCAGGTTCAAGACCGTGGGTTCCACCCACACCCGCCAGGGGACCAGTCCCCTGGACCCCTTTATATAGGGTGCAGGGAGCTTGCTCCCTGCCGGAGTTTGAGGCAGAGCCTCAAGGTTTTGCCAGTTTGCCAGTGGATTATAAAAAGAGGCCGGTTCTGCGCTCATGAATCGGCCTCTTTGCTGTTTGCGTTTTTTCCGTTCAGTTTCCGGTCATCTGGATGTTGAGGTATTTTTCCGGCACTTCGACGTCAGCGACGCCGAGATAGCCTTTGCCCAAGATGTAGGTGTCCTGATAGACCAGGAAGAAATTTCTCATCGGGCTTTGCGTGGCCGCGTCAACATAGTAGTTGCCGTTCCACTTGGCGCCCGGCGAGAATTTCCCGTAGCACTCGAGAAGCGTTTTCGTGTCGGTTATCTTCGCTTTCCCCTCGGCTATCAGCTTGCCGAACTCCGCGAGGCCGGCCGTGTGGCAGAAGCCCAGCGAATACGTCCACGTTCCCATGCGCCCGCCCGCTCCGGCCGCCACCACGGCGTCTTCGACTTTTTTCATTATGGCGGTCCAGTCTCCCGAGTTGCCCTGAAGGTCGATTCCGAAAGCCCCCGGATAGCCCATCAGGGGGGAGGGGAGGTCAGCTTCCACGAAATATCCTCCATAAACCCCGAGCTGGCGGAGGAGCGGTTCCGTGTGGGCGTCGTTCGTGCAGAAGAACGCCGCGTCCTTGCCGTATTGCTCGATCCACGCCGGAACTTTCTCGAGGATGAACTGCTGGGCGCCGGCGACTCCGACGTCGCTGGTCGGATCCGGCGCCGTCTCGAACACGAAGTTTATGCCGAGATCCTTGCAGGCCTCTTCCATGATGGCCCTTCTGCGCCCGAGGGTCTCATAGCTCATGTGGCGGGGGAAGGAGATGTGAACGAACGTCTTGGCGCCGAGCTCCTTCGCCGAATGGGGTATGAGATATCCGCGCGACACGAAGTCTGCGTTCGTAGTGAGGTCCGCCACCGATGTGATCACGTTCGGGTCCTCGTGCGCTTCCCCGGCGATGCAGATGATGTCCGGGCGCTTTTCCTTGACCTTGCGGAAGCCCTCCGTGGTGCCTGGTATCGCCTGGTTCACCACGATGACCTTCATGAGCGGGTCGTCAGCCATGCCGGCTATCTGAGCGATGGTAGTCTCCATCTCGGACATGAAGTTGTCGGGGTATGTGAGGTGGCGCACCATGCCGCCGCTCGAAACGTCGCCGTACAGCCTGATCATCTCTTCCGCGCCGCGCAGGTCGTCCTCGCTCTGCGACACGGTCCCAGTGACTATGCCGATGTGAAACGGGGCGGACGCCTCGGGTTCCGCGACTGGCTCTGGCTCGGCCGGCGCTGGCGCCGCGTCGGTCGGTTCGGGAGCGGCTTCGGGCTGAGCGGTTATGGCGGTGAGATATTTCTCCGGGATGTCGATGTCCGTCACTCCCATATAACCCTTGCCGAACACGTAGGTGTCCTGATAGACCAGTATGAGGTTGCGCATCGTGGCGCCCGTGCTGATGTCTGTGTATACGCTTCCATTCCAGTTCGCGCCGGGGGTGAATTTATCGTAGGCCGCCCACAGGTCCTTGAGGTTGCCGAGTTTAGCCGTCCCCTCGACGATGTTCTTGCCGAATTCTGCGAGCGCGCACGTCGTGCTCCATCCGTAGGAGTATGCCCACGTGCCCATCCGTCCCGAGCCGCCGGCCTTTTCCACCGCCTCTTCGACTTTTTTGACTATTGCCGGCCAGTCGCCCGCCTCATCCTTCAGATCGATGCCGAACGCGCCCGGGTAGCCCATGAGCGGGGAGGGGAGGTCGGGCTCGACGAATATGGCCCCGTACTTCGCAACCTGAACGAGCAGGGGTTCGGTCTGCGCGTCGTTCGTGGCGAAGAAAGCCGTCTCCTTGCCGTATTTTTCGATCCAGTTCGGGACCTGCTCCAGTATGAATTGCTGCGCACCCGGGATGCCTACGTCGCTCGTCGGGTCGGGCGCCGTCTCGAAGATGAATTCCAGCCCGAGGTCCTTGCACGCCTGCTCCATGATCGCCCTCCTGCGGGCCAGCAGTTCGTAGCCCATGTGGCGGGGGAAGGAGATATGCACGAATTTCTTGGCGCCGAGTTCCTTGGCGGTGTTTATGATTAGATACCCCCGAGCCACGTTGTCGGCGTAGATCGCCATATCGGCGACGGGGCCTATGACCCCGGGGTCTTCCTGCGGCTCTCCGGCAAGACAGATGATGTCGGGGCGTTTTTCCTTCACGCGCCGGAAGGCCTCGGTGGTGCCGGGAATCGCGTCGTCAACGACTATCACCTTGACGAGCGGGTCGTCGGACAACCCCACTATCTGCGTTATCGTGGTCTCCATCTCGGACATGAAGCTGTCCGGCATGGTCACGTGCCTGATCATCCCGCCTTCCGACGCGTTGCCGTACAGCTTGATCAGGTGTTCTGCGGCGCGGTATGTGTCCTCGGCCTGCGAGACCGTGAGGGTCGCGACCCCGATGTGGAACGCCGGGTCCTCTTCAGGCGCAGAAGCTGGCTCGTCCGATGGCGCTTGTGCCGCCGTCTCGGTTGCCGGGGGCTCAGGCGTCTCGGAAGCAGCCGGTTCGGCAGCCTCAGGTTCGGTGGCCGCAGGCTCGGTAGGCGCAGGCTCGGGCGTCGGCGGCGTTGCCGCTTCGGGCGCCGATGGCGCTACGGCAACTGGCGCCTCTTCCGGAGCGGGCGTCTGCGCGGGTTTTTGCGACATGATAAATCCGGCGATCACTATGACCACGGCGATTCCGATTAAAAGCAGGTTGTTTTTTTTCAAAATACCTTCAACTCCTTCGTGAAATTTTTTTGAGCCTCGTTTTTGGAACTATTTCTGTAGTTCCCTCCTTCCCAATTAACACAACGAGCGTATGTTTGAAAAAATAAAACTAGCGATCAGTTTTCATAATAATTTCGGCAGGGCCTCAAAGGCAGCCTCTCTTCTTTGATTTTCGATGTCGCGCGCGCGTTGCGTATGCTTTATC
>JAISQC010000051.1 GCA_031274465.1 Synergistaceae bacterium
AACTTGTACAGCACAAACGGCCGCCCATCCAGGCCAGCCCTCTCCTGGCGGAATATAACCTCACCGGGCATCTCGCGCTTTATCTTCCACGACGCCCACAGCATGACGGGCGAGAATAACGCGATCCCGATCAAGCTTCCGATTATATCGACGATCCGTTTGGCGATGCCGTATGCCATCAGCCCAGCTGTTTTCGCACTACGTCGATGACCAGCTCCTGATCCTCCGGGGTCAGGTTCGACCCGGACGGAAGGCAGAGCCCGTTTTCGAACGTCATGCGCGAGAAATCGTCTTCGCCGTGCCGGTAATATTTTACCCCTTCGAAAACCGGCTGCATGTGCATCGGCTTCCACACCGGGCGCGATTCGATGTTTTCCGCCGCGAGCGCCTCGATTATCTTCATGTTGGCAGTCCCGGAGGCCGCTGGGTCCACGGTCATGGCGGTGAGCCACCTGTTAGAGGCGCTCCATTCCGGTTCCGGCATGAACGACACGCCGGGCGATGAGGCGAGCGCTGCTCGGTACCGTTCGAACACCGCCCTCCTCTCGGCCACCCTGCGTGGCAGAAGTTTGAGCTGTGCCCGCCCGATTCCGGCCAGCACGTTGCTCATCCTGAAATTATAGCCGAGTTCGGAATGCTGGTACCACGGCGCCCTGTCGCGGGCCTGGGCCGACAGAAATCGCGCGCGGTCTATTGCCTCGCCGTCGTCCGACAGAAGCATCCCTCCCCCCGACGTGGTTATGATCTTGTTGCCGTTGAACGAATAAAAAGCGAATCTGCCGAACGATCCCGTCTGCCTGTTCCTGTAGGTCGAACCGACCGATTCTGCCGCGTCCTCTATGACCGGGACGCCGTACCTGCCGCACAAAGGCAGTATGCGGTCCATGTCGCACGCTTGCCCATACAGGTTGACGATCACGACGGCGCGTGGCATCTCGCCCGTATTTTCAGCGTCTTTGAACGCGCGCTCCAGAGCTTGGGGCGACATGTTCCACGATTCCGGCTCAGAATCTATGAGCACTGGGGTCGCTCCAATCTGAACCAGCGGGGCGAGGGTCGCCGCGAACGTGAGCGACGAGCAGAAGAAAATATCTCCGCGCTTTACGTTCAGCAGGAGCGCCGCCAGAAACGCCGCCGCAGTCCCGGAGGAGAGGGCGTGCGCGTGCCTGACTCCGGCGAATGCCGCGCATTCCCGCTCGAACGCCTCGACGTGCGGGCCGAGGGGCGCGACCCAGTTGGAATCGAAGGCTTCTTTCACGTACTCGATCTCCTCGCCGCCGAGGTGTGGGGAGGAGAGGTATATGCGTTTTTTCAAAAAAAAGCGCCCTCCTAAATAATGTAAAAAGCCCGTTCAGCTTCTCCCCCGTTATGATAGCATAATCCGGCGCCACGCGCGTCGCTGCGGCAACTGCCGGTACGTGTTTTGTAATTATTTGAAAAAACATGTATAATTACCGGTCGGTTTGCGTCGCGGTATATTTTAAAAATGAAAGCGGCTGATTTTCGATGACACAATGCAAATCAATATGCGTCTTGACCAAGGTTCTGTCTGCGGCACTGCTGCTCATTTTCCTCGTCTCGCCCGTGGAGAGCGCGGTGTACAACGTCGAAGATCCATCGAGGCTGATGTTCACCATCCACGTTCCAATGACGACCGGGGAGCAGGCGAAGGTGATATTCCCCGACGGCAGGTCGGAGGACATGGGGAGGGTCATGGCCGTCCCCACCAAGAGCCGCCATCCTAGTTTCACAGCCAGCAAATACGGGATCGGGGGGCAGGTGATAGCCACCGCCGCCAACGCGCACCATATTCAGATATCGGTCGAGGAGGGGACGGGCCGCACCATGAGCCTGATCCCGTCGCAGACTTTTGCGAACGCCCCGGGGGCTGGGGCGTCTTTTATCGTGGAGGGCGTTGGAGGGACTGGCCTTTGGGGAAAGTACGCGCCCTTTGTGGGCAGCCCGGTCTACATCATCAACAAGGTTGGGGTCCCGGTATACTTCAACAACTTGCAGCTGTTCCAGTTCGCGACGGCGCTGGAGATTAGGGTGTACTCGCCCGAGTACGAGATAGAGTACTTCGAGATAGAGAACGCTGCGGGAGGGCGCGCCTGGTACAGAGACGCGAAAGGAGACCACCAGTTTGCCACGGTCGAAAGCGGCGTTGGGGGCACGGGCAGATTCGAAGGCACCTTCTTCCAGGGCTTGGGCAAGGTACGGGCCAACCATCCCGGCGTGATCTGCATATCGACTAGCCCGAAGAGGGAGGTCGGCGGCTTTCAGATAGTGCCGCTGAGCCACACGTATTCGAGCGAGATGCAAAAAACGCGCCGAATGAGTCAGTACATAGTGTTACGAGGGGTCAATTTCGAGGATTTGACTGGCCAGTCACCCTTCTTCAAAGGCTGGGTGCGCCCGGGGGACTCAGAAGACCTCGATTCCAAGTCGGGCTGGGTCTCATGCAAAATCGACGGAGAGTGGCAAGAGCTGCCCAGCATATCGGGGCTCACCGAACACACGCTGGAAAATATCGAAGCGTTTAGAATATATCTTTAGGATGGAGGCGAGGCCGATGCCATTCGACTGGCTTTCCGTCGGGGAAGTCCCGCTGCGCTCGGACATACCCGACGAATTCAAATGGAAGCTGTCCGACATATATAATGCCGACTCAGACTGGGAGGCGGATTTCGCGCGCATAAAGCTCACGGTGCCAAAGCTTGCAGCCATGAAAGGCACCCTCGGCGAATCGGCTGGCGGCCTGCTGGCGTGCCTGAGGCTGCGCGATGAAATTTCCATGGCTGTCGAGCGGATATACGTGTACGCCACGATGAAAAGCCACGAGGACACGGCGAACCCAGCCTATCAGAACCTGTCGTCCCGTGCCTCCGCCCTGGCTGCGGAGACAGCGGGGGTTTCGAGCTTCGTGACGCCCGAGATAATAGCGATGCCGGAGGGCGTTCTGGAGAGTTTTGTCGATCCCAAGTCATCGGGATGCGATTTCGGCGATTACAGGTTCATGTTCCAGGAGATCAAGCGCCGCAAGGAGCACATCCTGTCGCCGGAGGAAGAAAACCTGCTCGCGAGAGCCCAGGAGATGGCGTCCGCGCCGGACGACTCGTTTTCGATGCTGACCAACGCCGACATGAAATTCCCAATGATCAAGGACGAGGAAGGGCGCGACGTAGAGCTGACCGAGGAGCGTTACATGAAGTTCATATCCTCGCGCGACCGCAGCGTGCGCCAAGCAGCTTTCACCGCGCTTTACGAGACGTACGGAAAATTCAACAACACGTTCGGAGCGACTTTCAACGGCATGCTCAAAGCCGCCCGTTTTTACGCGCAATCGCGCAAATTCGCCTCGGACCTCGAAAGCGCCTTGGACGGCCCAAACGTGCCGCGCGCCGTATACGACAACCTGATAGACACGGTGGAGGGCAACCTGAGCCATCTCCATCGCTACATGGCGCTTCGCAAAAAAATCCTTGGGGTAAGCGAGCTGCACATGTACGACATTTACAACCCCCTGGTCGAGAACCCTTACAAGGACATACCGTGGGAGACGGCCAAAAAAATGGCGTCAGAGGCGCTGTCCCCTCTTGGAGGGGAATACGCGGCTCAGTTCGGGAACGGGCTGGAGTCCGGCTGGATAGACGTGTACGCGAACAGGGGCAAGCGCGGAGGCGCGTACTCCTGGGGGGCATACGGGACGCATCCTTACATACTGCTCAACTACAACGGCGAGCTGTCGGACGTCATGACGCTGGCGCACGAGATGGGGCACTCGATGCACTCTTGGTATTCCCGGAAATGCCAGCCGTATCCGACCTGCGACTACGCGATATTCTGCGCCGAGGTCGCGTCTACGACGAACGAGGAGCTGACGCTCGACTATATGCTGCGCGCGACATCGGAGCGCGAGAAGAGGATTTACCTGCTGAACACCCGTGTGGAGCGCATTCGAGCGACAGTTTACAGACAGGTGATGTTCGCCTCGTTCGAGCGCGAGGTTCACGCAAGAAGCCAGGCAGGGGCGGACACGACCGCATCCGAGCTGGGGAGGATATGGCACGCCCTAAACGAAAAATACTTCGGGCAGGAGATGGCTGTGGACAGCCTGATAAGCCTCGAATGGTCGCGGATACCGCATTTTTACTCGCCGTTTTACGTGTATCAGTACGCGACTGGCTACTCCGCGGCAGCAGCCCTTGCCGCCCAGATAACGAACGGGGGCGAGATCGCCGCCTCGCGTTACTTAAAATTCCTCTCAAGCGGCGGCAGCGACTACCCAATAGAGCTTTTGAAACGCGCCGGCGTGGACATGAGCACACGGGCGCCAATTGAGGCCGCGCTCGACCTGTTCAGAAAAACCCTGGACGAGATGGAATCCCTTTTGTTACGCTGATCTAGGCGTTAGGATGGTAATTATTTTACAGACCTGCATACCGGCATAGACATAAATTCCGGGACTTCAGGTTGGGTATCCGTTTTTTTTCGAAATTTCGACGCCAGCTTTTTTTAATATCTCAACCCATGAAGGTATTATCCCAGGGTTGTATCTCTCTGCTGGCAACGTGATATTAAGACAAGCGACGACACGGTTATTGTAATCGAAGATGGGCACGCCTATTCCAGCCGTATTATTCCTACGTTCTTTAAAACTCGCACAATAACCGTCATTTTTTGCTTTTTTTATCGCTTTATCTAGCGTTATCCTGTCCGTGATGGTGTTTTCGGTTAACTTAGAGAACCCTATCTCTTTTTCATAAGCGTCCAGCTCTTTTTTCGTCATTCCAGCCATCAAAAGCGTTCCAGAAGCACCGCCGTGCAAAATGCACAACTCTCCGATATTGGCCGAGTACCTTACAAATTGATCGCTCTCCACTTTTGCTATGCAAATCTTATGGAAACCTCGTCTGACGTACAGGGATAT